>SXOA01000169.1 GCA_005778405.1 Planctomycetaceae bacterium | reverse complement strand
CGTATCCGCTGCTTCCAAACTTCACGCCGGGCCAAAAGTGACTCGGGACTCATCGGTGCCTCCACTGCTTGGGTAATGAAAATGTTTCACGACCCAGGCAGTTTAGCTACCGGCTCAAGAATGGCAGTGGTGTGCGCTCACCCTGAGCGGCGTTGGCCCAAACATCCGCTCCTCCCGCCGCCGTGACAATCCCTCTCGTGGCAGTCCGAGCGCGTCGCCAATTGCGGTCCCCTTCAGGCATCCGAAAATGCAAACGGCATTGTCGTCACAATCGGGTTGCTGAGCGTTCATTTGTGCGGCGAAGCGACGACCACCGTGAAGTCGGGCATGTTTGGTGCCCTTTAGTCAACGGAGGCATGCCCGATGACGATCTACTTTTCCGCGGTGGCCTCGAGTAAGAACTCGCCGGTTTTGGACGCAACCCAAACGCGGTAAATGCCAGGCTTTACCGGGGTTTCCAGTTGTACTTCGTATTCAAAGACAGGTTTCCCCTCCGCCTCGCGAAGTGAAAGTGACGTGCCCGAGTAGAGAATGCGTCTTGGGATCTTCGCTCCCGGTTGGACCACATAAACTTGGGCATAGATTGGCGGGCCTTCGAACTTGTCGGCTACCCTTCCCCACTCAAATTTCCCCCGCACGTAAAATAGCGTGCCGGCAGGGACTTTGAGCGTCGTTCCACGGACCTTTTCCAAATCGACGGTAATGCCTGATTCCTTGAATGCCTTCTCATTCTCAAGCGGTGGAATCTCACTTTGAACTATCGTCAAGTCAACGCTTGCCTTTATTTGCTTCAAACCTTCCAAAACGACTTCAACTCGCAGGCGGCCAGTAGTCCAACCGTTCGAAGGAGGATTGAAGTCGATCGCGAACTTTCCATCGCGGACTGGTGTCGAGGCGGAGAATGCACGCGCGAGCGATCCGTTATCCTTGACATAGTAGAAACTCACCGTCACTTCGTTTCCGATTGGTGGCTTTACTTCCCCTTTCACCAATATGTCGGAGCCATGCCCCAGGATTTCGAGGTCTCCGTTCAGGTTAGTGCCATACGGACGGGACAACACGATTTGGGGCCGCTCAAATGCCAGTCCAACGCCCGTCGACACGAACCATGCCAACGCAACAACTGTCGCGAAACGAGCCATGATGTTTCTCCAGGTTGAACAACTAGGCAGTCCGGACTTCGAGTGTCTCTGTTTTGGCCGTTGCCAAAGGCACCAGATTTTCGGGACTGACGAACTAGACACCTAGTTTTCAAGTGCCCTTTTGTATAATAGGCGATACGGCGACTGAATGGGTGCACCACCCGAGGTGTATCATGAGAAAGGGCCGAACGATGACGCAGGGACTGCTGGCTTCTCGTTCCTACTCCTGCCATGCCTCTCGTGAAGTGAAACTCTTTGGTCTGAGAAAGTGAGGCTTCAGAAGTCGGAAAACCCCTTATCAAACTGGGGTTCGACGCAGGAAAAAAGTGCATCAAAACGCATCAAGCGGTGAGAAGTGCATCAAGTGACGGACAGCGTAAACAGAACAATGATAAGGAGTTGCGGCATTTTGATTGCGGCAAAATGCCTAAGGCACTATTGTGAAATGTGCATCAAACATGTCAGAAACTGGCCTTATCGCCCCTTATAACCGCCCCAACCGTCAGCGGCAGGATTCTGACCGAACAATGTACAATTTGTTGACCCTGGGCAAGCTGGGCAAGTACAATGAAGGGCTACAGCCGGTCGGCTTCAACACGGGAAGAATTTCGCGCGCGTCTTCCGACTTACATTTATGACCAAACTTGAAACACGCCTGACATTCGTACTCCCTGCCTTTACGGTCTTGGGACTGCTGGGTTTCTGGTCGGCTGTGGCGACCGCTCAAGACGTTCAGCCCAAGCGACCGCTCGCGCCGGGGATTCTGACGGTCATTCCGCCCGACCCCGAAGAGAACGAAACCTGGCATGGTCCGCTGCCGCTCGTCGAGGTGCCGATCAACATCGACAACCTCGACTATGAGCCCAACTTTGAACAGAAGACCGCAACCGTATTCGAACGGGCCAAGGGAGTGACTCTCCGCCGCGGCATCTGGAATCTGGAGTTCGCCTTCAAGCCGATGCGGATGATTCATGTCGATGTGCCGCAGGCCAGCGGCAAGATGCAGCGGAAGTTGATTTGGTACATGGTCTACCGGGTGAAGAACAAGGGGGGCCATTTTCAGGTGGAAAAGACCCTCACCGCCGAGCCCATCCCGCACCCCACTTACAAAATGACTCCGGTCACCGAACTGACCGAGGGAAAGCTCGGTTCCGACGGCGCGATCGTCAAGGACGACATGGGCAACCCGGTCTTGCAGCCCGTTCGAATCCGCTTCATGCCGCACTTTGTGCTGCAGTCGAAGGAATACAACAAGGAGTATCTCGACCGGATCATTCCTTCCGCCTTGGCCCCGATCAAGGACCGTGAATTCCCGGGTGAAAAAGACCTCACGATCCATGACTCCATTTCGATCAGCACGGTGGACGTGCCGCTGTCGGAAGGGCGAATCGACAAGAGCGTTTGGGGAGTGGTGACTTGGGAAGAAATTGATCCGCGGCTGGATTATTTCACGATCTATATCCAAGGTTTGACCAACGCTTTCAAATTCGAGGATCCCGCGGGAGCTTTCAAGAAGGGTTCCCCCCCCGGCACCGGACGCAAATTCACGGTCAAGACGCTGCAAATGAACTTTTGGCGGCCGGGCGACACCGTGGAGGAGCACGAGGAAGAGATCAAGTACGGCGTGCGGCTGGTTGGGGATTCCGATCTCGATAAGGGAGTCTATTCGGACCTGCAAAAGAAGGTCCTGGCCGAGCACGGCCTGGACAAGCCTCTTGACTCCCTGTGGCTCTACCGGTAGCTTTGAGGGTTTCCCACTGGAGATTGCGTTTTCGCATCTCCGCTGGCAACCAGTACTTAGCAAGCTCACGGGCGGACAGCCCTGGGCAACGAGAGCGGAGCTTCCGAGATGGCTCATAAGAAAGGTCAAGGTTCTACCCGCAACGGACGCGACTCCCAGGGTCAGCGCCGCGGGGTCAAGCGGTTCGGCGGCGAGGCTGTGACAGCCGGCACGATCATCGTCCGCCAGGTCGGCACCGTGTTTCACCCTGGCCGGAACGTCGGCTGCGGCAAGGATTACACGCTGTTCGCCTTGATTGACGGTAAAGTCAAATTCGACCAGGAAGGCCGCCGCGTGAACGTGCTGGCTGCCGAGGCGAATTAGCAGTTTGAGTTTGTATTACACGTTGCAGGGACGCTCTCTGACTGTGGGAGCGTCCTTTTTTTGTTCTTGATTTCGCTCTTATCATGTTCGTGGATCGCGTACAAATCGAGATTCAAGGAGGCCGCGGCGGCAATGGCTGCGTCAGCTTTCGGCGCGAGAAATATGTCCCGCATGGCGGGCCGGACGGAGGTGACGGGGGCGACGGAGGCAGCGTGATCATCCTCGCCAAGAACGGCGTCAACAATCTCGCGGCACTCGCCCACCACAAGCACTGGAGAGCCGAAAGCGGCAACCACGGCAGCGGATACATGCGGTATGGCAAAGGGGCCAGGGACATGACCATCCTGGTGCCGCCGGGGACGATCATTTACGACGTCAAAGGGGGCTTCGTCCTCAAGGACCTGGCTCAAGACGGCGACAGCGTCGTCGCGGCCAAAGGAGGAAATGGCGGACGAGGGAACCTGTCCTTCAAGACCTCCGTCAACCGCGCCCCACGCGAAGCGGAACCCGGCGGTGAAGGAGAACGCCGCGCCATCATTCTGGAACTCAAGGTCATTGCCGATGTCGGCCTGGTCGGCAAGCCCAACGCCGGCAAGAGCACTCTTTTGTCGCGGCTCACGCGGGCGCGGCCGGAAATTGCCGATTACCCGTTCACGACGAAGCATCCCAATCTGGGAATTGTCACCATCGACCAGGACCGCTCCTTCGTGATGGCCGACATTCCGGGCCTCATCGAAGGCGCCCATTCTGGCGCGGGACTCGGGCACGAATTCCTGCGGCATATCGAGCGCGCAGGCATCCTTGTCCATCTTGTCGAGCCAATGCCGATGGATGGCAGCGATCCGCTGGCCAATTATCGCACCATCCGCGACGAATTGACCCAGTACGACCAAAAACTCGGCGAGCGGCCGGAAATCATCGCCGTCACCAAAGCCGAATTGCCAGGGTCGGAAGAACTGCGATCTTTGCTGGCGGAGACGACGGGCCAGGAAGTGCTGCTCATGTCGTCGGTCACGGGGCAAGGGCTCAATGTGCTGACCCGCACCATCGCTAATGTGCTGGCGGAGCAGAAGGCGGCGGCAGCCATTTCGTAGCCACAGGCGGCCCGCCTGTCGCCCGCTGGTTTTCCGCGTCGAGAAGCGAACACGCGAGCCGCATGTTGCTACGAGCGCAAAAAAAGGCCCCCGGAAGCAACGGGTCCCAGGGGGGCTTAGGACGTCGCTGTGTCCGGGAGCGATTGGACGGTCAACGGCAGCGCATCCATGCGCGCCGTGGCCGCGAGCCGACAGCAGTTTCCGCCAGAACCCTTCGCCTCCATGCGTTGGGTGCCTCGCGTGGTCCGCAGAGACAAGCTTCCTAGGAAACCTGCTCCAGGTGCGGACTCGGCTGCGTGCCGGCTTGTGCGTGATTTGTACTCACCAGCCGGGTGAATCGTTCCCCGCGTCAGTGATGGGGGGAGAATAGGCCATCGCCAAAAACGGGTCAAGGTCGATTTTTTTCCGGGAAACAGGGGGACTTTCCCCAAGAGAAGTGCGGCTGGAAAACCCGCAGTTTTACCGCGCGACCGCTAATTCTTCGGTGGGCTGTCGCCGTCTTCCATCCCCTCGATATAGCGCCGCAGCCGTTCTAGCTCGTCGGTCACATCCTTGAGCCGCAGCATGTTCTGCACCCGTTTGACCAGCTCAATCTTGTTGACCGGTTTGGAGAGGAAGTCATCCGTGCCGGCTTTGACGGCTCGTTCGATATCGCCGGATTCGTTGAGAGCCGTCACCATCAGAATCATGATTTTCCGAGTGACGGGGTCCGCCTTCATTTTCTGGCAGACCTCAAAACCCGACAGCTTGGGCATCATCACGTCCAAGAGCACCAGATCCGGCTGAATGCTTTTAACCTTCGCAAGCGTGTCCTGCCCATCCACGGCCGTCTCGACATCGCAATCGATTTCCGCGAGGTAAGCCTCCAGCAGTTCCCGGTTAGGCTGGTTGTCGTCGGCGATGAGAATGCGGCTGGGCATACGGAATTACATCAAGGTACAGAACCGAAGTTGGAATGACAGAGTTTAAGGTCCGACGGAAAAACGTCCAAGGGTGTGGAGCAAGGGTCTTGCCTTCCCCCTCTTGAACTCCGCACGGCCCGCTCAGGCGTTCAGTAACGACTCCTTCGCCTCCTGCCGGGAACCATAAATGCCCCACAGGGTGTCAAATTTGGCGACGCCCAGAACCTCGCGTCCAACCTGGGATGCGCTACAGACCGCTAACGTTCCCCCTTTTCCCTGAGCCCGCTTCCACATCTGCACCATCCAATCAAGCAGCGTGGAACCAAAGTAGGGAATGTGCCCCAAGTCCACGACCACGTGCTTGATTTCGTCGCTGTCAATCCTGTTCAGGATTCGGTTCCATTCACCGACCAAATCCCCCTCCGTAAAGCGACTGAATGTGAATAACGGAGTGACAATCAGGGTGTCCCCCTCTTGCTCCAACCGGACATGTTTTCCCTCGCTCATGCGGCCGCTCCTTCAACTGCCACGGGGTTGGTCTTGACCATGGTGACTTGATTCCCCGAGGTATTGAATCGGACTTCGTCCATGAAGGTCCGCATCAGGAGCAATCCGCGACCGCTGACCTTTTCCAGGTTGGCCGGATCTGTCGGGTCGGGCAGCTTCGTCGGGTCAAACCCCGGGCCTTCGTCCCGAACCGTAAACGTCCCTGAACGCTTCGAGATGGTGAGTTGCACATGCAATCGGCGGCTTTGCCAAGGTTCGCTCGTGGTGCGGTGCGCCAGCAAGGCAGCATAGGCTTCGGCGTCTCCCTCACGTTGTTCGGAAGTGATTTCCAGATTGCCGTGAAACATGGCGTTACGGAGGGCCTCTTCCAGCGCGATGCAGACGCGGATGACATCCGCCTCGTCGCAGAGGCCGATGCTGATCACAATGCTCTGCACATAGCTGATGAGCGTGGGGATCATATCGGCATCATTGGTAAGCAGGAACGAAAATCGCCCCGTCTTGAGGCCTTCCATGAGCCGCTGCCGCGAAAAGAGATCGCGGGTCATCGCCAGGACGTCCGTCACCGTTTCGACCAGGAGGTGGTGCAGTGCCGTTTTGGGAACGTAACTGGCCGCACCGGCTTGCAGGGCTCTTACCGCGATGTCCTCGCTCCCCTTGCCGGTCATCAGGATAACGGGGACTTGCGGATACTGCTCGACAATGGCGGAAACCAGTTCCAGGCCGTTCATCTCTGGCATTACCAGATCGGTAATGACCAGCGCTGGCGGACTAGTCTGCACCTTTCGCAGAGCTTCTTTGCCATCCGCGGCAAAGTCCACATCGACACCCGAAACTTTAGCCAGCATTCCGCCGACGAGACGACGGTCCACCGCCGAATCATCGACCACCAATACAGTTGACATAACTAGGTTCCTCGGTTCCAGTCCGAACGGAAGGGAGAGGGAGGTTAAACAACTGCGGCTTCGCGCCGCATGACGAGTGTCACTTCAGTGCCTTTGTCGTTGAACAATACTTGATCCATGAAAGCCCGCATCAATACCAACCCGCGGCCCCCTTTGGTCTCCAGGGAGCTGGGTGTCGTCGTAACGCCAAGATCTGCCCACTTAAAACCCTTGCCCTCGTCGCGAATGACGAAATGGGCCCTTTCCAGATTCATCCGAACCTGCACCTGGACGCGGCGATCGCAGTAAGGCGACTGCATCCGCCTTTCCAGGACGAGTTGCATCACTTCGTCGCTCAGGTCGCCGCGCACATCCAAGGCCTGTGCATAAGACAACTCCAAGTTTCCGCGATAAATGGCGTTCTGCACGGCTTCTTTCACGGCGGCTCCCAGTCGAAAGCGACCAGTGGCGTCGGTCAGGCGCATGCCAGCAGCCATCTGCTGGATCAAGTCCACCAGCGCGTCGACCAGCTCCGGATCGTTATCGAGTTCAAAGTCAAACTCGCATTCACTGAGGCACGCAATGAGCCGTTCATAGGTATGATCTGCCTGAGCCAGAGAGAGCGCCTGCCCGACGGCATCGAGGAGGCACTCCCCCAATTGGGGCTTGGGGACATAACCGGCGGCTCCGCGCTGCAGCGCTTCCACGGCGAGCCCTTCGCTGCCGTGGCCGGTCATCAAAATGATGGGAATTCCGGCATGATGCAGCCGCACGGCAGAGACAAGTTCGAGCCCGTTGCGGTTGGGCATTTGCAAATCAGTGACGATGATGTCGGGCGCGGCCTGGCGGATTTTGGTAAGGGCGTCCGCTCCATCTTCCGCGAACTCGACAAGATAGTTGGACTCCCGTTGCAAAAGTCCGCCGACGAAACGGCGGTCTACAGCGGAATCATCGACAACAAGTACTTTTGCCATGACGAATTCTCCCGGCGCGAGGCTGCTCGGGTCCGTCCTTGGCTCTCCAGTTCTACCGCGGTCCACCGCGGCCTTGCACATAGTCTAGCAGAATTGGATGCAGCTTTGCCAACTCCTGCCGCAGCAAAAGGAAAATCTCTTCCACCCCATCCAGAGTCTTCTCCTGGCTGAGTTGCTCCAGGCCGTGGGCCCGGTCTAGGACGGATTGGGCCTTGAAATACCGCATCGAACCCTTGATGGTGTGGGCGGCCCGTCCGAGCAACTCAAAATCCGACCCGTCAATGGCTTCGCGGAGTTCCCTCACCCGTCGCGGTTCTTCTTCCAGAAAGGCCTCGACAATATCGCGCAAAAGTGCGTGGTCCCCACCGCAAGTCTTGAGCGCTTCGTTCCAGTCCATCACCCCCTCAGCCGCATGCTCCTCGCTTTCGTCATAAGAAATGATGCGACTGACGGACTCGCTCAATTCGTCGCCCAGCACCAGGCGCATAGCAGCCAGGAGTTGCCGTTCGCGGATGGGCTTGGAAATGTATTCATCCATGCCAGCCGCCAGGCAGCGCTCACGGTCCCCCTTCAGTGCATGGGCCGTCATGGCAATGATCGGAATGGGGCGTCCTCCCTTGGCTTGTTCGCGTTCGCGGATTTGTCTTGTGGCCGCCAGGCCGTCGAGCTCCGGCATTTGCACGTCCATCAGAATGATGTCAAACTTGCCGCGCCCCAGGGCATTGATGGCTTCCTGTCCGTTATTGGTCACCGTCAACTGGTGCCCGTGCCGCTCCAAGAGACCGACCGCTAATTTTTGGTTCACCAGGCTATCTTCGGCCAACAAGATGCGCAGCGGACGGGTCGCGGGCGGCTCTTCGTCGAGCACACTGCCGGAATCCGTTTCTTCCACCCCGCCAAGTGCCGCCACAATGGCGTCAAACAGCTCTGACTGCTTCACGGGTTTGAGCAGCCGCTGGGCCACATCGTATTTATCGCAATTACGCGAATCATCGGGGCGTTCTCCAGAGGTGAGCACGATGATGATCGTTTCCGCCAATTGCTGGTCTTTGCGAACCTGGGCAATGAGCTCGAAGCCGTCTTGGACCGGCATGTTAATATCCGTCAGCAGCAGCTCAAATCGCCGGCCAGCGGCGGTCGCTTCGCGCAGCAGAGACAGGCCCTCTTGGACGGAGTTTCCAGCAACGGGAATCATGCCCCAACTGGTGACCACCTCCTCCAGAATGCGGCGGTTAGTGGCGTTGTCATCGATGATCAGCACCCGCGTGCCGCGGACCGCGGTCTGCCGAGGAGCTTCGTCCTCGTCGGGCGGATTGGCGCAGGCTTGCAGAAAAACATTGAAGTAGAACTTACTCCCTTTCCCTACTTCGCTTTCCACCCAGACCCGCCCCCCCATGATTTCCACCATCCGCCGGACAATTGTCAGCCCCAGCCCAGTGCCACCGAATTGCCGCGTGGTCGAAGTATCAGCCTGCTCAAAGGCGTCGAAAACCCGGTCAATCTTCTCGTGCGGAATCCCGATGCCTGTGTCGCGGACGCAAAACAACAGTTCCAAAATGTTGTCCCGCTCGGCCTGCAAAGTGACCTCCACCACCACTTCTCCTTCAAGGGTGAATTTGATGGCATTGTTGACCAGGTTGATTACGACTTGCCGCAGTCGGCCGGCATCTCCCACCACCCATTCCGGCACGTCCGATTGGATATCGAGGGCCAATTCCAGTCCTTTGGCATGAGCGCGCAGGGCGAGCGACTTGACGGCGTCGCCGATACATTCCCGCATCCGCAAGGGCATGCTTTCGAGCTCGATTTTGCCTGATTCGACTTTGGAGAAATCCAGGATGTCGTTGATGATTCCCAGCAGCGACTCGCCGGAAAGGAGCACCATTTTCAGGTATTCCTTTTGCTTGGGGTTGAGCGGCGTGTTGAGGACCAGCTCGGTCATGCCGATAATGGCGTTCATCGGCGTACGGACTTCGTGGCTCATGTTCGCCAGAAACTGGCTCTTGGCCAGGTTGGCGGCGTCGGCCGCATCCCTGGCAACCTTCAGCTCGTGTTCGGTTTGCTTTTGCCGTGTGATGTCGACCACAAAGCAAATGCATTCGGTTTCCGAGCCCTCGAGCATTGTCAGACCGACCAAGACGGGAACTCGCTGTCCGTTCTTGTGGATGAATTCTTTCTCAAATGGCAGGCACATTCTGGTGTCGTGGAGTTGGACCAATGCCCGCTCATCCGCCGCCTTGTGGTCGGGCGGGGTGATGGCATCTCCACGGAGTTGACCGGACTGAAGCTCTTGACGCGAATAGCCAATCATCTCCAGCAGGGCATCGTTCGCCTCCAGAATGCGGCCATCGAGTTCCGCCACAAGCACTCCAAACAGCGGCGATTGCACCAGCCGACGAAAACGGGCGTCGCTTTGCCGTGCCGCATTTTCCGCTTCTTTTCTCGCGGTCACATCCCAAAACATTCCTTGCACACCCACGGTATTTCCGCTAGCGTCGCGGACGGGCGCTTTGAGAACTTGCACGTACAGACGGCGACCATCGTCGGGATGGATGTAATCCTCGACGTCCTCCAAAGATTCTCCGGTACTGAGCACGTGCTCATCATCACGGCGATACTTACTGGCCTGCTGGGCGGGGAAGAAGTCAAAATCGGTCTTGCCGATGATGGCCTCCAGCGGTTTGCCGAGAGTCTCGCAGAACAGCTTGTTGGCATCGATAAAACGGCCTCGCAGGTCTTTGCGAAAGACATTGAGAGGCAACCCCTCCACGAGCGATTGATAAGCCGCCTCTTGCTCCCGCAACGCGGCCTGGGTTTGCTGCTTCTCCGCAACCTGGGCCTGATACTCCGCATCACTCTTACTGGCCATCCACTGTGGCAGAAGAGGAAAGAGTGCCAGGACTGTCCCCCAACTGAGGACCGCCATGACAACCTTGACAACCAGAGCCAGGCGGTAGGCGGGCCACCAATAGGAAAACGCATCCAGGAGGTGCACTCCGGCACCAACAACGAGGAATGCCAGGAACCACCAGATCCATGGTGGAAAGGTCATCTTCTTGCGCCGCAGCACATTGAGGACGATGAGCGCAGGGATGAACGCGAGCGCCGTCCACGTCGCCAGATTTGCGGCGATGTAAATGAGCGCCATCGCTGGCGATCCCGTCGGGCCCTCTTGCCAGGGTCTGGAAAAGCCATCGGTATTGAAGAGTTGGGACCAGAAATCCCACATGCAGTGTTCCTCCCCCGCGATTGAGTGTAGCTACGTAGCTAGCGAGGGGCAAGTTTCCAAGATTTTGCTCTTTGCAGGCAACTCTTCCCTCGGCACAATCCCACCCCATGAACCGCACGTTTCAAGCTCGGGCCTGGATCATTTTGCTGGCGCTCGCTGGGGGCCTGCTCGCGTTCCAACTCTTGGAGCGCACCCAAGGGTGGACGACGCGGTCCCAAGCAGAACAACTGGGAAAGGAGCTGTTGGCTGCTCAGACACCCGAACAAGCAAAAGCAATTGCACGGGAACTGGGAGAATTGGGCGACTCGGCAATTCGGCCGCTGGTCCAAGGACTGGTTAGCGAAGAGCCGCTGGTCAGCGCGGCGGCAGGCGAGGAGATTTCAGGCAGGCTGGCGGCCTGGCGGCAATTGCCGAGGAGGGTTTCGGGGGTCAAGACAGCGGCTCTTGCGAGGGAACTGGCTACCAATTGCGAGTCCATTCCTCCGGAGCAATACCGCGCGGCCAGGCAATGGGCTGAGGCCATTCTCCTATGGCCGCTGAAAGGGAGCGCGGTCGACGCAGCTGCGCTTTTGGAAGATTGTGAAGCGATTTTGAGACTGCCGGAGCCCCATGAAGGACTCGTAGCCGAACGACTGGCCCGGCTGCAGAACCAACCGCCCGAGGCGGTGGCTCCAGAGAATGCTCTTGAGGTCGAGACTCCACCGGAGGGCTCCTCGAATCTGGCACCCATCGTTTCACCGCACGACGTTGTCGGGATGCCAACTACCTCGGGGTCGCTGGCGGATGAAGATCCGGGCGACAATGAGCCGCTTCCTCCCCATCCACGAGAGCCACGTGGAATCTATGTCCCCCGCGCCCGCGCGATTGAAGACGCTGCGCCGCCACGCGAGCCCAAGACCTTGCCGCCAAGTGAGCCGCTGCTATTACCGCCCGTAAAGGCCTCGGCTGAAGCAATTGAGGAATTGACATCAATGTCCGAAATGGACCTCATGCGTGACCTCCATTCCGAGAGTCCCGCCGTGGTGGCCGGAGCCGAAAATGAACTGGCTCGGCGCGGATACAAAGCGGTGCACCTCTCCCTCGCACGGCAACTCACAAGTCCCAACTCAGCAGTACGCCTGAAGCTCGCGCAATCGCTGCCTCGGACCGGTGGCATCGACCCGCGGCCGTGGTTATTGCGGCTCAGCGAAGACCCGGACCAATCCGTTCGCTCAGCCGCTTTGAGCATCCTACGGACCAGCCAGGATCCAGAGTTGTTGCAAAAGCTCCGCCGCTGACGGTGTTAGAATACGTCTTCATCCATGCCCATCAGAGCGCAAGAGAGTCCCGTCGTCGGCCGACTCGCCCCTTCACCAACCGGCGCGCAGCACATCGGTAATGCGCGGACCTACTTGCTCGCCTGGCAGTGTATCCGTTCCCGCGGCGGCAAGTTGGTCTTGCGGATGGAGGACATCGACTCTCCCCGCATCAAGCCCGGCGCGGCACAGCAGGCGATTGACGACCTTAGCTGGCTTGGCTTGGATTGGGACGAAGGACCGGATGTCGGTGGTCCGCACGCGCCTTACGTGCAGACGCAAAGAACTGATCTCTACCGCTCCGCCCTGAAGCAACTCCAGACAGCCGAGCAGGTATACCCCTGCACCTGCACGCGCACTGACGTCGCCGCCGCGGCCAGCGCACCGCATTTTGGGCAGGAAGGGCCGCGTTATCCGGGCACTTGCTCCTATCGGCGGGCAAGCGACGCCGAGGGACTTCTTGAGCTAGGCGTGGCGTTTGCCTGGCGGTTTCGCACTTCGTCGTTCCGGCATGAGTTTCACGATCTGGTCGCCGGACCGCAAAGCTGCGATGTTCACAGCCAGCTCGGCGACTTTGTCGTCTACAAGAGCGACGGATCTCCGGCATATCAATTGGCAGTGGTAGTGGACGACATCGCGATGGGGGTGAACGAAGTCCTGCGCGGCGACGACCTGCTGCCGAGCGCTTTCCGGCAACTGGAGCTCTATCGGTTCTTCAGGGCTCACCCTCCGGCTTTCGCGCATGTTCCGCTGGTCATTGGCGAAGACGGCCGCCGCCTGGCCAAGCGGCATGGAGACACCAGGATTTCTCTGCTGCGGGAAACACAGGTGCCAGCCGCAATACTGGTCGGCTGGCTCGCGTGGTCTGCCGGCTTGCGGCAGACGTCGGAGCCGTTGATGCCACGGGATCTGCTGGCGGACTTTACGCTCGATAAGCTCCCGAGGGAGCCCTTCGTGTTTACGGCAGAGATGCTCAGGGAGTTGCTTAGCCACCGGCTCCAGGCGGTGCCCTCCCCGCGTGGACGCGGGGGCTAAGCTTTGGAATGGCGTCGAGGCAACCTACATCACCGCAAAGTAGTTTTCCACCGCCAGGTCAAAGTACTCGCAGCTCATCTTGGGCGTCAGCTTCTTATAGAAGCAGTGGTTTTTCACCTGCGTCAGCAGGTCGCGAGGCTGGCAGGCGCGGAAGGGACGGTTCTTGGCCTTGTAGTGGGTCTCGATGAGGTGATTGAGTGCCGTCTCATTCATCTCGAAGCCGAGCTTGGGGCACATGAACTTGAAGAGATTGCGGAACTCTTCCTCGCTCGGGTTGACGACTTCGATCTTGTACGGAATACGGCGGAGAAAGGCTTCATCCACAAGGTCCCGTGGCTCCAGGTTGGTGGAGAAGACGATGAGCTGGTCGAAGGGGACCTGGATCTTCTTGCCGTTGGGGAGGTTGAGGTAGTCGTACCGTTTTTCCAGCGGCACGATCCAGCGATTGAGGAGCTGGTCCGTGCTCATCTTCTGGCGGCCGAAGTCGTCGATCACCAGCGTGCCGCAGTTGCTCTTGAGCTGCAGTGGAGCCTCGCTGATGCCGGTGGAGCGGTTGAGGCAGACTTCCAAGCTATCCATCGTGAGCTCACCGCCCACGACGATCGTGGGCCGGCGAATGCGAACCCATCGCTGGTCGATCTTGGAGGAGTTCCAAAGGGCCGAATTGGCCGGCGGAGGACATTCTTCGTGATTGACCGGGTCGAACAGGCGGATGATTTCGCCGTCGATGCCGATCGCCCGCGGAATCCAGATGAACTGGCCAAAGGCCCGCGTCACGCGCTCGGCAATCGTCGTCTTGCCGTTTCCCGCGGAGCCGAACAGAAACATGCCGCGACCGGAATTGATGGCAGGCCCCAGGCGGGTGAGCATTTTCTGGTTGACCAGGATGTCGCTGAAGGCGTTATGGAGGTCCTCCTCCGTGGGATGTTGACGAGTCAATGACTGGGCTTCAATCGCAATGATGTAGTCCGCCAGCGCGACAGGGGAAGCTCCGTAATAAGTGCAGTGTTCGAGATACCGTCGGGCTCGTTCCCGGCCCAGGTCCGTGAGCTGATAGAGATAGTCGTTCATCGGCGCAGCGCCGCGATAGATCAATAGCTGGTCCAGCTTCAGTTGCCGCATGAGCAGGTCGAGCAGCACAAAGGGCATGCGGATCTGCTCGGCGATTTCTCGGCCGGTCATGTCGCCGCGGGCCAGCAGATATTTGAGAATCAGCGACTCCACTTCGGAATCGGTCAGGCCCGCCTCGCGGATGGAGTTAGGTTCGAGCGGAATGAAGGCATCCAAGGGAGCATTCGGGCCGGCTCCTTTTTCCATCGCGGCAGGCGGAGCGGGCGAAGCCGCGAGTGAGGCGATAGCCGGCGTCGTTTTGCGCGTATCAGGAGACGTCATCGATTGGATGCGCGAAAGCAGTTCCGCCAGCTTGGCATCCTGCTGAGTGCCCGCAGGATCCGCATCGTCGCGCAGGGCAGGCCGCGCGGCGGTCGAGGTCCAAGGATCTCGTTCGACCGGTGAATGGCTCTTGCCGCCGTCGAGGCCCAGAGTGGCAGTCGTGTTTTCGGCAGAGGTGGCCATGGCGAAACTAACTTGGGATGGAAGGTGATTCGTTGCCGAAAATGATGCTCTCGGTCGTCCTGGTAAACCTACCTTGTCGGATTCGGAGGTCAAACCGTCGTCACATCCCCTAACACCGTCACATCCGGGGCGAGACCATTTCGCATCCGCCGCAAAGTGCAGACGAGCGACGTATGAATCTGTATGAGCGAAGCAACCCTCGAAGAGGCCACCATCTGCTCGCTGGAACTTCCGCCCAAGCGCCCCGAAGCCCTCGAGCGATTGTTCCAGCACATCGGCACTGTCGCCACTTTGCCGGCCGTGGGACAGCGAGTTCTGGATCTGACCGAAAATGACACGGCATCGCCCGATGACTTGCGCGATGCCATTCAGGGAGACCCCGTGCTGGTCGCCCGAATCCTGAGGCGGCTCAATTCGTCGTACTTCGGCCTCAGTCACAGAATCGCCGATGTCCGCACGGCAGTGAGCTTGCTAGGGGTGCGGGAAATCCGCAACCTGGCGATTACCGTCCTCATGTCCAAAATGTTCGAGGAAGAGGGCAGCCACGCCGCTTATCGGCGAGAAACCCTCTGGTCGCACTGCGTGGCCGTTGGTGTCTGCTCTCGTCTGGTGGCGCGAGTCAGCGGGCGAGGAGTGCCCGAAGAGGCTTATGTTGGCGGCCTGTTGCACGACATCGGCCTGATCTTGCTCGACCAGACGCTGCGCCGGCATTTCGTCCGCGTGGTGGAGGGAATCAGCCCCACGGTTCCCACCTGCAGTCTGGAAGCCCAGATCCTTTCGTTCGACCACGCCACGCTCGGCGGCTATGTCGCCCAGCGGTGGCACTTCCCCCAGAAGATTGTGGACGCCATCACCTACCATCACGCTCCGCTCAAGTACACCGGGCCGCACAAGGAACTGGTGTTTATCGTCGCCATCGCCAACTATCTCTGCAGCCGGGCCGGCCGGACTTCGCTCGGTATCCACAACGTCGTCGCGCCGCCCGACGAAGCCTATAGCGGGCTGGGACTGGACCAAGTTTCGCTCACCATCATCTGCTCGGAATTGGAAGCAACGCTCGACAAGGCAGAGGCCCTGGCCACGCCGTAGGTCGATCCACCGGCATCTTCGGCACATTCGGCACGCCTTGCCGCAATGATGCCCCGCGGCAACAGCGGATGTTGCCAATTGGCACCAGGAGGCCAATTCGCATGGTACGCTTGAGGGCGCGGAAACTCCCTGCGCACATTGCGTATTAGGTGCCTCATGTTGTCCCCCTCTTACTTCCGCCTGACTTCGCTGCTGCTCATTGCGGCCGTTGGTTGTTCGCATCTGCGGCTGCCGGCGATTGATCCGTCGGGACAGCGGATTTTCACAGGGGGAAGCACCACGCTCGCCGGGCCGGATTGCCCGCTTTTCACGCACCCCGCGGCAGCGACAACGCCTCCGGCCATCGTTGCTGGGCCGGCCGTCAAGCCGCCATGCAATCCGCCGATCGTCGCCCAGCCAGTGGTGGCTGTCCCAATCGTTGCGGTCCCGGTCGCCGCGGTTCCCGCTCCGATCCAGCAGCCGGCCTGCGGGCCACAGGGTTGTCCCACCGGACCGCAACTCAAGGTTTGTCCGGCCCAACTCGTTGCCCCCGTCGGCAGCGAAGTCGTCGTCACTGCCGGCCTCTGCGGCCCCAGCGGCTACTACCTGACCAAACAGCCGCTCGAATGGATGCTCGCGCCGGATGGCGTCGGCCAGATTGTGCAAGTCGGCAAGGAAACCAACAACAGTTTCGCCAGCTACTTCCGCGGAACGCCGAACAAAGTCGGCCCGAACTACGTCCGAGCTCACACCTCCACCACTCGGCAGGTCATCACTCGCGGCACTCCGTCGCAGTTGGATGACGTGGCCCTGGAAAAAGGCCAAAGCTGGATCAGCGTCACATCGCCGACGGAAGGGACGACCAACATCACCGTTTGGGCACCCGCCGAAGGGAATTGGGAGAAGCGGCGCCAGACGGCAACCATTCTGTGGGTCGATGCCAAGTGGAAATATCCTGCTCCGGCAATCGTTCGTTCCGGCGCGGGAGGGCGGCACATCCTGACGACCAAAGTTACGCGCGGCAACGGCGCACCGATCGACAATTTCATTGTGCAATACGAAGTCCTGGACGGACCCGAAGCCGGTTTCGGAGCGGCGGGCCAAAAGACACTTAACGCACCGCACACCGGGGGCGGCAACTATTCGGCGGAACTGCTTTCCAAATCGGGCCAGTCCGGCGTGACCACGGTCATGGCCAGAATCTTTCGTCCGGCCCAAGGTACTTTCCCGGAAATGCTCGTCGGTCAGGGGCTCACTTCCGTGACTTGGAGTTCTCCCGGATTGCACGTTCAGGCAGTCGGTCCAGAGGTGGTTCCGCTTGCTGGCACTGTCAATTATCAGGTCAAGGTTTACAACTCCGGCGACGTGGCCGCTCGCGACGTGAAGCTCAGTTTCACGCCTCCCAGCGGCGTGACGTTCCTGAATGCAACTCCTTCGCCCGGTGCTTTCGGCCAGATGCTGCAATGGCGGCTCGGCGATTTGCAGCCGGGTACGGCGACGGTCATCGATATCAACTGCCGTTCGTCGATGGCCGCGGATATTCGGGCCAAGTTCCGGGCCGAGAGCGCGGAAAAGCTCGTTTCAGAAGCGAACGTCAATACCAAAGTGTTTGCCTCCGCCCTCTCCGTCAAATCGACCTCGGCCACTCGGGTGGAAGTCGGCCAGGAAGTGCAGTTTAAGGTGGAGGTGACCAATACGGGCCGCACAGCGTTGACCAACGTCACCATTACCGACACTTTCGATCCCGGCCTGACGCACACGGCCGGTGAAGTAAGCCCCATCGTCAAATCGCTCGACACAATTGCTCCGAACGAGACCAAACGCTTTGCCGTCACTTTCCGCGTCGATCAGCCGGGCAAGCTTTGCCATCGCCTCGACGTGCTGGCGGATGGCGGTCATTCCGGTGCCACCACCGGTTGCGTGGAAGCAGTTGCCGCCGCAGCCGAGGCGATGCCCAAGGTTTCCGTTGTGGTGAGTGCCCCGCGAAAGCTGGAAGTGGGCAAGAAAGACATCGTGCGAATTGAGATCAAGAACGGCTCGTCCACGCCGCTGACCAATCTGCGTCTGACGGCCAGCTTTCCCAAGAGCCTTGCTGCGATTCAAGCTTCCGGCGGCGCTCCCCTGGATGAAGAGGGGCTCAACTGGCTCATTGCCCGCTTGATTCCCGGCGAGTCCGTCGTCAAGCAAATTGAGTTCGAAGGAGCTGCTGTCGATGCCGCAGCTCTCATCAAGGCGCGGCTCACGTCGGACCAGGCACCGGTACAGATCAGCCAAGGGAGCATCAACGTCGCCACGCCGGCCATCACGCCGCCGCGTCCGCCTGGTAGTGGAATTCCCGGCACCGGCATCACCCCTCCGGCCAACGCGGAGAACCTGAAAGTCGATGTCGCGGCCCTCAACGAGCCAATCGGCGTCGGCATGACAGTGACCTACCGCATCGACGTAGAAAACCGAAGCCCCCAGGCGGACGACGACGTCTCGATCACGCTGATTCTGCAGGACGGCCTGAAGTTCAAAAGCCTGACGCCGGGGGACAAATACCCCTTGGCATCGTCGGGCATGGGACGATACGAGATAAACCCCATCCGCACCATCCGCGCTAAGGAGAAGCTTACCGCACTGGAAGTGAAGGCAACTGGCGAAAAAGTTGGAGCCTGCAAATTCCAGGTCGAAATTCGGAGCAAGCGGAACCCCAAACCGATCTTGGCGGAAGTGACAACGCGGGTGAATTAACTGGCGGGTACGTTCGAAGGTGAGCCGACGTTCCGTGCGTATACTTGTGTCGAATGCATGCGTCGCCACAAGTCGTTAGGTCAATGAGTGATATGTCGACATCCCACGACGAAATTACGCCGAAAAACTAGCCGCCCCAAGACTTTCCAACTTCCCCAATCGCGTGGAAGGCTAAGCGGATTCACTTTCTACATCTCGCGGAGCACCCGCTCCATGTACTCCATACTCTCCCGAGCCAGGCGTTCAGGGCCGGGTTCGTAGTCGAATACTTCAACGCTCACCCAGCCGCGGTAGTCGATGTCGGCGAGGGCCTGGAAGATTGGGTGGAAGTCGACATCTCCCATGCCGGGGCCGCGGCGGTTCGGGTCGTTGGCGTGGAAGTGCTCGACGAGGGAGGCGCACTCGCGAATGATCTGCGGGATCGGCTTGGATTCGGTGGACATCGCCTTCACGTCCAGATGTAGCCGGCAGTTGGGAGAGCCGACCATTTCGCAGAGCTGCATGCCGAGGTCGGCCGTGTTGAGGAAGTCTCCTTCCGCGGGTCCGAGCGGCTCAACGGCGAGCGTTACAGAACATTCCTCCAATATCGGCAACGCCCGGTGGATGCAATCTGCGGCAAGCTCCATTCCCTGTTCGTGACTCACTCCCGGCAGCAGATTACGCTGAACCGGCGAGCCCAGCACCATCACCCGCCCTCCAAGATCGCGACAGAGGCGGGCGAGTTCTCCCAGGTAATCAGCCGTCGCCTTGCGGACGGCGTCATCCGGCGTTGTCAGGTAATAGCCAGTTGTTTTGGCAAGAAGCCAGTGCAGCCCCACGACTTCGAGCCCCGCGTCCTCCGCCTGGCGGCGAACCTCGTCTCGCTTGGCGGACGAAATGTCGTAGGCATTGGTCGAAATCGTGAAAGGAGCGATTTCGATCCCCGTGTATCCCAGCTCGCGAGCGAAGGCGAATGCCTTTTCAAAGGGCCAGTCCTGGAAGGTTTCGTTGCAGATTGCGAAGCGCATTGCCAATTCCTCATCCGATTGCCAGCAGATTTCTCAAATCACTCAGTCCGCCAGCATGGCCCGATCCAGTGATTTTCGCAAGCGTACGCTCCTCACGAAAAAGAGTGTATCTCGCAAAGCCGCAGAGCAAGCAGAGTTGGTGTTTCCATCACTTCACGACAATGGGCACTGTCGTTTCCGAAATCACAGGCCATTTGCCATCTTTCAAGGCGGTCGCGCGGATTTTGAAGGACCGCTCGCCAGCCAGCCGAGGATCGCTCGCCAGTCGGATGCGGAATATCGCTTCGGTCTTTTCTGACGAGAGAATCATGGGCTCCGCCGTCGCTAAGCCCGCGGGTAATTCGCCGGGGACCAACTCCAATTTGACTTCTTCCCGCAATTCCGCCGCGCGCGAGAGCTGCAGCGGAATGACAAGCTCGCTGCCGGCCGCGGTGGTGTATTCGCCGGGGGCATGGGCCAGCTTCATGAACGCCCCTTCCGGCAAAATGCCGATCCGCAGCTCTTGCCGCTGGAGCAGCGTCCGCTTGTTCCCCTTGGGATCCGCCACCTGTACCCGGCCGTTCAAAATCATGCGGCTGCTCTTGGTGGTCTCCATCCATTCGGGGACGAAGATGGGGTATTCAACTTTGGTGGCAGACGGCGGTACGGTGAATTCGTCGCTGGCCAGCCCCTGGCGATGTCGCTGCTGCTTGGCGGTCATTTCGAGGACCACTTCCCCTTGATACCCTTCCAGCCGGTCGATGAAGACGGGAGCGAGAAAAGTGCTGCCGCGGCGGACCTTGCGTACGTCGTCGAGCCCTTCAGGAGTGATCTTGATGCAGGGCTTCATCGTGACGGCGATCAGAATCTTGGCGTCATGCGTGATTACTCGCCCGCCGACGTTTGCCACCAAAGTGACCGTGGCCAACGAAGCACTGGCCGGAGCGTCAGCAGCGACCGTGAGATCGACGGGAATTGCGGCCTGATCCGCGGGAATGACGAGGTTGGTGGGAACCGTCACCCCGGCGGGAAGACCAGCAATGGTAATCGTCACCGGATCCTTGAGACCCGACAGTCGCACTATGGGTATGGGCAATTTCAGCGGAGCGCCGAGAGGCAAAACGAGCTGCGTCGGCAGCGTGACGGTGAAGTCTTCCCTTTGCGGTTCGATGGATAACCGATAGTTCGTTTGCCGACTGCCGCTCGCGCCGCTCTTGTCGCTGACAACGATTTTGTACGCGCCATCGGCGGGCACGGCAAAGAGGAGTAACGGGTCGGTCGTGCCTGGCAAATCATCGGCAGTCGCGATTTGCTTTCCATCCGGCCCGAGAATGTTCAGCTCCAGATCGAGCGGTGAACCAAGTCTGTTTGCTTCGGCAGCGACTTTCCACTTCTCGTCTTTCTTGAGCGTGACCGCGAAGGTTTCCGAGCCGAACCGCGTTTCGATGGCGCTCGTGATGGCGATTGGGAACGCCGCGATTGGCGTTTCTGTTGCGCCGGCCGGTTTCACTTGCTCGGCAAGATCGCTGAGCAAGAGCGTTATGGGGGGCGCGATGCCGTGCGGCGTTTCCAGTTTGTACTGAAAGGAAATAACTGCGGCATCGGCTGGGAAGGTGACATCCTTGGCCAAAGTTTCCACTTGTGCCGCGCCGGTCGCGATGCCGATGCCCACGAAGTCAATCTTCTGAGTCGTCCCGCGCTTTCCTGCCGCCGGATAAGCGGCCAGCACTTGCGGGCCACGGGTAATGGCCAGCCGATAGACATAGGAGAAGTCGCCGCCGAAGTCGAGGTCGTGCAGACTGAGCGTGTATTTGCCCCCCGCCGTCGCCGCGAACGTCGTGACGAGGTCCCGGCCTTGCGTATCGGCGAGGTCCACAATTACCTTGCCCGCGGCATCGCGGACTTGCAGCATGCCGTGAAGCTGCATGGTCTGGGGAGCAATCAGCCGATGGGCAAACAGCTCAATCGTCACCGGACCGGCCTGCGGCGTGGTGAATTCATAGCGATCGATCTCTTCGATCTTGCGAATCTGGCCGTTTACCGTAATCGGCAGCTCGGCGAGAACCTGCGGTGCTTTGCGGCCGGCATCTTCGGCAATCTCCGGCGCGGAGCCGACATGAATGAAGCCAACCGGCGACGCACCGTTAGCATTGGCCACCTGCCACTTGACGATCCCCGGCGGAACATCTGCTGGAATCGTCAGCTTGGCCGGAAACTCCCGCGGCAGCGGCCAGGCATAGCCGCGCCCTTTGGCTTCGAACCAGTAGGGGGGCTCGGGGACGAGGACGGCGGACGGGGGGCCGATGATTTCCAGCTTGATCCGCGGATCATGCACGAAAATCTGCATGTCCGGCGTCCAATCGTATCCCCCCAGCTTCACCTCCACCGTCTGCCCCGCCTGCCCGCCAGCCGGATGCATATAGCCAATCTCGGGCGCAAGCTGTGCGCGGGCGGAATGCGCCCCGAGGAGCAGGACGATGGTGAGAAAGGCACGCTTCATAGTCGTTGATAACCACTATGGGAAGGATGTTGATTCAGTTCTCAAAGTATAACTGCCCGCCAGGCATTCCCTCCACCCGAACGGCATACACTATTAGGCCTCGAAATTATTGCCATTTGTCTGGCGGAGGCTTGAGCGCCTTGCGGGCCGCCTTCAGGTCTCGCTGCCAGGCCCTGGATTCTGCCGGAGAGAGTTTGACCTTTGCCAAGACCGCTGCGAGGGCCTTTCCGGTGCTACCCGAAAGGCGTTTGTCTTTGAGTATTCGTTTTTTACGTGGCATGAGTGACTACGTTGAGATTGGCTGTGTCGGCAAAGTCTCGAGAGTTATCGGTAAGGATTTGGACCTAATCAACTTCCCGGCTGACCGAAGAATTATGAACAGAAGGAAACAAAGGGAGCAAAGGCAGGAATACTAAATCTCACCTCTCTTCGTTGCCTCCGTTTCCTTCTGTTCGATTCCCACATTAACGCCGTACCTCGCGGACGAATGCCATGAGGTCATCAATGGATTCTTCCGGTGGCCAGTCGCCAGCAAGTTCCGACGGATCGGCGCAAGGCTGAACTCCTTGCTCTTTCGCCAACTCGTCGATGCTCTTGTTCGACCAGAATGCAGAGTCCATCCGTTCGATCTCAATGCGCACAAGGGTACCATCAGGTAATGGAACGGGCGTATCCAGTACCGCAACGCCGTTTTGAATATGGCCGTGGTAGGTCATGGAGGTTGTCCGGTTTCGACAGCGTTGCAACTTCATTATATCTTGCGCGAGGTGACCACAAGCGTGTCATCGGGCCGCATCGATTTCGACTCCCAAAACGGCTTGGCGACTTGTCGGATATTTACTTCATCGGATTCGGAGGGGAACAGAATATCCAAATATTGGTCTGCAGCAAAACCAAGATCATGAAAGATCCGACCGACATCCACCGAAAGTGCGGCCTTGCATTCGTCGGAGTCTTCGTGCGTTCGAATGCATAAAGCGACATGCCGTCGCAGGTCCGATCCTTCGCTGCTGTTCCGCTGATACATGACTTGGCACAAGTATGCGGAGTCACAGCAATTCTCCCGTTCGAAATACTTGCTGAGCAATCTCTTCAAGTCTCGCTCAACATCGCCATCTTGTTCACCAAGATAAGCCACGCGGTGAATTCGGTTTTCGGAAAGTGGAATCATAGTCATTCGGCCTTCAACACGCATCTAGAATGTCCAGCCTGCAAAATCATCCCACTAGCTTCTGCACCACCTGGCCATGCACGTCCGTCAGGCGGAAGTCGCGGCCCTGAAAGCGGAAGGTGAGTTTGGTGTGATCGAAGCCGAGGAGGTGGAGGAGGGTGGCGTACAGGTCGTGGACGTGGACCTTGTCCTCGGTGGCGTTGAAGCCGAATTCGTCGGACTGGCCGAGGGTGAGCCCCGGCTTGATGCCGCCGCCGGCCATCCACATGCTGAAGCAGTTGGGATGATGGTCGCGGCCGTCATTGCCCCCTTGGACCATTGGCGTGCGGCCGAATTCGCCACCCCAGATGACGAGCGTGTCCTTGAGCAGCCCCCGCTGCTTCAGGTCGGTTAAGAGGGCGGCACAGGCCTGGTCGGTGTCGCCGCAATTTTTCTTCAGGTCGGCGACGAGGTTGCCGTGCTGGTCCCAGGCTTCGTGGAAGAGCTGCACGAAGCGGACCCCCTTCTCGACGAGGCGGCGGGCGAGCAGGCAGTTGTTGGCGAACGACGGTTTGCCGGGCTCGGCCCCGTACATGGCCAGCGTCTCCTTGGGCTCCTGCGAGAGGTCCATCAGCTCCGGGGCGCTCGTTTGCATGCGATAGGCCATCTCGAACGAACTGATGCGGGCCGCGATTTCCGGGTCGCCGACCGCGCCGAGCCGCTTCTCGTTGAGCGTGCGGAGGGCGTCGAGCGAATCCCGCTGGGCCTGGCGGTCGATCCCCGGCGGGCTGCCGAGGAACAGCACGGGCTCGCCGCCACTGCGGAACAGGACGCCGCTGTGGGCCGTCGGCAGAAAGCCGCTCCCCCAGTTCGATGACCCGCCGCTGGGCCCCTTTTTGCCGGAGCTGAAGACCACAAAGCCGGGCAAATCCTGCGACTCGCTCCCCAGGCCATAGGTCGTCCAGGAGCCAAAACTCGGCCGGCCGAACTGCTGCGAGCCGGTGTTCATGAAAATCTGAGCCGGGGCGTGGTTGAAGGCGTCGGTGTGCAGCGACTTGACGATGGCGATCTCGTCCACCACCTTCGCCAGATGCGGCAGCAGCTCGGAAAGCTCCGCCCCGCTCTGGCCATGCCGGGCGAACTTGAACTTCGGCCCCAGGAACTTGCTGCTCGGATTGATGAACGCCGCCCGGTATCCCTTGAGCAGCTCCGGCGGCGGCAGCTTGCCGTCCATCTCCGCCAGCTTCGGCTTGTTGTCGAACATCTCCAGATGGCTCGGCGCACCGGCCATGAAGAGATAAATCACCCTCTTCGCCTTCGGCGCAAAATGCGGCTGCTTGGGGGCCATGGGGTCGGCGAAGGCGGGAGCGGCGGATGCCGAGTTGGTTCCGATCATTCCGCCGAGAAGCGATTGGAGCGCGATTGCCCCGAGGCCGACGCCGCATTCTTTGAAGAACCAGCGGCGGGCGGGGGAGGCCGATTTCGGATTTAGGATTTCGGATTTGGGATTTGAGGACATCGGACGGTTCCGTGCTTGGTGTTTTATTCCTTGGTAATCGTCTCATCCATGTTGAGCAGCACGCGGGAGACCAGCGTGTAAAGCGCGACGTCGGCTGGCGTGGCTCCTTCCGGCGGCGCGACTTTGCCTCCGGCTTCGCCCGTCGCGATTTCGGCCGGGTTCACCCAGCCGTCGGAGACGCGCTTGCGCTGTTTTTCGAGGAGTGTTTTGAGGGCCGTGACTTCGTCCGCTTCCGGCGGGCGGCTGACGCAGAGGCGGAAGGCGTAGGCGAGGCGGGCGTCGTCGGTTTTGCCAGCTTCTTTGAGGACGCGGAGGGCCATGGCCCGGCTGCATTCCATGAAGACCGTTTCGTTGAGGGTCGTGAGGGCTTGCAACGGCGTGTTGCTGCGGGTGCGGCGGACGCAGGAGAAGTCGCCGTTGGGGACGTCGAAGTTTGTCAGCATTGGATACGGAGTGCTGCGACGGCGGAAGGTGTAGACCGCACGGCGGTAGCGCTCGGGGCCCGTTGCTTCCGTCCAGACGAAGGGGCCGTAGCTGGTTGGAGGCAGGAAGAGGAACGCGGGGGCGGGAGCGAACACCGGCGGGCCGCCGACTTTGGGGTTGAGCAGTCCACTGGCGGCGAGCGCCACGTCCCGCACTACTTCTCCTTCTACCCGCAATCGGGGAGCGCGGGCCAGGAGCCGGTTGTAGGGGTCCTTCTCATACAGCTCCGGCGTGATCTGCGATGACTGCTTGTAGACCGCCGAGTTCACAATCAGCCGGTGGAGCCCCTTGATGCTCCAGCCTTTGTCCATGAATTCGCAGGCCAGCCAGTCGAGCAGCTCCGGGTGCGACGGCTTATCGCTTTGCAGGCCAAAATCTTCCGGCGTGCTGACGAGGCCGGTGCCAAAATACGCCTGCCAGACCCGGTTCACAAAGACACGGGCCGTCGTGGGCGAGCGCTTATCGACGAGCCACTGGGCGAACGTCAGCCGCGTGGCGGGAGCCTTGTCATCGGCGAGCGGATGCAGAAACGCCGGCACCCCGGCGCTCACCGGCCGCGTTGGCTTGAGGAAGTCGCCGCGGCTGAGGATGCGAGTGTCGCGCGGATCGCTGCGGGCATCGAGAATGAGCGAGGTCGAGCCCTTGGGCCATTGCGCCCAGAGTGATTCGATCTTGTCATTGGTTTCCTTCCACTCCGGCACCGTCGTACGCCAATACGAGAAGAGAACAGCGACTTGTGCCGGGCTCCGCTTCTCTTTCTCAACCGCCAAAACTTCCCGCACCCGCGGCGGCAGCGTTTCGAGTGCCGGATTCACTTCCGCGTCGGTCACGCTCAGCCGGAAGCGGCCGACGTTGTTGTTCATGTTGTCGTCGCTGTTCCAGCCGCCGTGCATTTGGCGCAGGTAGATGGAAAGCTCCGTCCCGCCGGCCATTTCCACCGGCTTCTCGGGAATGAAGATGGCGACCCGCGGCACGTTGCGGCGGCCGGGGCCGGCGTCGATCCCCCAGGCGGTCTCGTCCTTGCCGTCGATGGCGTATTCAATCGGCCCGGTCACCCGCTTCTTGTCGGTCTTGTCGTCAAAGTTCGGCTCCAGTGGCCGGTCGGGGTTGCCGAAGTCGGCGGTTGCCTTGGCGATCTTCACCGGGCCGGTTTTGGTGCGGTCCTGCTTGTCGGTCGCGGTCACTTTGAATTCGGTCAGGGCACAGGTCCCCATAAACGACCTCCCCGGCCCATTGCACGGCAGGTTCGGGTCGTTGAGCAGCTCCACGCGGAAGGCCCGCACGGTCTTGAGCGGGCTCTCCCCTTTCATGTGCGTGTCGAACTTCGTCGGGGCATATCCCTGGCAGAGAATCGAGCCGTCCTTCTGCGGGATGTACCGCTGGCCATTATCGCCGCCGTTTTCCACGGCCAGCGTCGTCCATTTGACTCCTATCCCCTCTCCCCCTGGGAGAGGCCGGGTGAGGGTCTGCTCCCACGCGGCCAGCTTCGCCTCCCAGTCCGGCGAGCTGTGCATCAACCCCGCCTCCAAATCCTTGATCTGCTGCGACAACTGGGCCACTTTCATCAGCTCGTCCGCCGTGTAGACCGTCCGCTGGGCTTCGTGGTCGTTGTTGAGGTAGGCGAAGATGCGGTAATACTCTTCGTGCTGGATCGGGTCGAATTTGTGCGTGTGGCACTGGGCACACTGGATGGTCAGCCCCAGCACGCTCTTCCCCACGGCATCCATCCGGTCGAACATCGCGTCCATCCGGAACTGTTCGGGGTCCACGCCCCCTTCCTCGTTGATCATCGAGTTCCGCAGAAAGCCGGTCGCCACAATCTGGTCCTGCGTCGCACTGGGCAGCAAATCCCCCGCGAGCTGCTCGATGACGAACTGGTTGTACGGCAGGTCGCGGTTGAAGGCCCCGATCACCCAGTCGCGATAGAAATAGATGTACCGCTGCTTGTCCTTCTCATAGCCGTCGCTGTCGGCGTAGCGGGCCGCATCGAGCCAGTGCCGGCCCCAGCGTTCGCCGTAATGCTGCGAGCCGAGCAGTTTTTCCACCACCTTCTCGTATGCCTTCGGGTCCTTGTCCGCCAAAAACTCATCTACTTCCTTGGGCGACGGCGGCAGGCCGATGAGATCGAGATAGAGCCGCCGCAGCAGCGTGATCTTGTCCGCTTCGGCGGACGGCTTCAGTTTCTCCTTCTGCAGCCGGGCCAGGATGAAGCGGTCGATGGGCGACTTAGGCCAATTCTTGTCGCTGACCTCAGGCTCCGCGGGACGAACCGGAGCCTTGAACGCCCAGTGGTCCTTGCCGCGAAGATCGAGCGTCACCGATGCACTGTCGGGCCAATCGGCTCCCTGATCAATCCAGGCCCGGATGATCCCGACTTGTTCTGCCGTCAGCGGGTCCCCCTTGGGCGGCATCTTGAGGTCCGCCTCCACCCCGGCGACATACTTCACCAGCGAACTCTCCGCGCTCTTCCCTGCCACAATCGCCGGCCCGATTTCTCCCCCGTGCATGGCCGACCCCTTATGGTCCAGCCGGAACGCCGACTCCTGTTTCTTCGCCCCATGACACTCATAGCATCGCGCCGCAAAGAGCGGTTGGACGTCCTTGACGAAATCCACCTTGCGGTCCACCGGCGGCGGCAACTTGGGCTCGTCCGCGCGAACGGGAGATGCCAAAAGCAGCACGAGCGTGAATAGCGAGAGCAAACGGCGCATGGGGAGGGTCCTGCGGCAAGGAAGGCGGGATACTACGACTTTAACTGCTGCCGGGGGCGGGGGAAAGTGAACGGCGTCTTGACACTTCGCCTCCCTCACGGGATGGTCAAGGGAACGCCCGGCAAGCTTCGCAATTCCTCAAGGAGGAGCCTACTTTGACCACCGTTCTGACTCAGCCCACCGACGCCAAAAGCCTGATGCGACGGGCCGCTTATGATGCCCGTGCGGCTCAGCCCGAAAAGGAGACCGCCAGCGCGGCGGCAACGGCGGCCCTGTTGCAATTGCCGGAGTACCAGCGAGCCAACACGGTGCTCTGGTATCTCGACTGCCGTTCAGAATTGCGGACACGGCACGCCCTTCCGGTAGCTTTGACCAGCGGCAAAAAAATTGTCGTCCCCTACTGCACCGTCGACGACTTCGGGGCCAACAAGCTCGGCCTGTGGTGGCTGCAAAGCATGGACGAGTTAATTGTTGGCAAGTGGAAAATCCTTGAGCCACCGCGAGAGCGGTGGGGGGAAGCGGGCAAGGAGATTGCGACCGAGGAGCTCGACCTCGTTGTCGTCCCCGGAGTCGCCTTCAGCCGCCGCGGCGGGCGGATGGGGAACGGCCAGGGCTACTACGACCGGCTGTTGGGGCGAGTCCGTCCCGACTGTCCGCTGATCGGTCTGTGCTACGAGTGCCAGCTCTTCGACGACCTCGTGGTCAGCTCGCACGACGTCTTCATGGACCAGGTCGTCACGGAGAAGGCAGTCTATCGGGGGCAAGGGCGAGGATAGAGGATAGAGGATAGTCGCCTTTCGCTCCGCGAAAGGACGTCCTTTCGCACAGCGAAAGGCGACACTAAACTGCTCCCATGTCCGCCGTCATCGACGACACTTACGCCGAAGCCTTCCGCAGCATCTACGTCGAGTTTCTGATTACCGCCTGCAATCGGCAGTGGGTCGAGCATGCCGTGCAGGCGGTCACCGGCAACGGCTCGAGCACCATCCTCTGCGACTGCGAAGCGGGACTCGACCGCCATGTCGGCCCCGGTACGAACGAGCCGACTTTCACCCCGGATGGCCGCCCCGGTGCGGTCGTTCAGCTTCATGTTCCGCGATTCAAGAAAGATCGGGAACAGGCCCTGGAAAGGGCGGCCTTAGTCCGGATCAGCCAGAACGTCCTCACTTGCCCGACCGCTGCCTGCTTCAACCTCATCGACGCCGACACGCACTTCAAAATGGGGCGGAAAGTCGCGTTTTTCGGCGACGGCTTTCAGCGGCGGGTGGAGCGGTGGGGCCGCAGGATGTGGTGGATTCCAACGCTCGGAGGAGAGTTCCTCCTCGACCGCCGGCTGGGATATGCGGAAGGGTTGATGGGGGGAAACATTTGGTATCTGGGCGAGTCCACGGAAGCGGCCCTGGCTGCGGCGGAGGCGGGGGTGGCGGCAGTCCAAAAGTGCCCCGGAGTCATCATGCCCTTCCCCGGCGGCATCGCCGGCAGTGGCTCCAAAGCAGGGAGCAAATACTCCTTCACCGTCGCCAGCACCTACGAGAAATTCTGCCCGCTTCTGCGAGAGGACCCGCGCGCCCAATCCGAATTGCCACCGGGCGTCCACTCCGTGATGGAAATCATCATCAACGGCCGCGACCTCGACTCCATCTCGCGCGCCACCCAGGCCGCCCTCGCCGCCTCCGCGGAAACACCGGGTTTGTTACGCATTTCCGCCGGAAACTACGGGGGGAAGCTGGGGAAGAGTTTTATCTACTTGCGGCCGGGGAAGACGTCATAAAGACTCATAGGTTTCACGATTGCCACTTTCTGAGGTACAATTAAGGGCGAGGATTCCTATGAGCCCTATTGTCCTAACTTCCAAGGTCGGCAGCGACGGCGTGCTACAGCTTACTCTTCCCCTGGGACCCGCCGAGGCCAACCAAGAGGTGAACATCACCGTCCAGCCGCTCCGTCCAACCCTGTCCCAAGAAGAGTGGCGGAAGCGCGTGCTGTCCACGGCAGGAAGCATCCCTGATCCAACGTTCGTTCGCCACGATCAAGGGGAGTATGAGGAGCGAACGGAGTTGCCGTGACTCACTTGTTGGATGCAAATTCCTGCATTAACCATTTGCGAAACGGACCCGCATCGAAGGTCACGGCAAAGCTGAGTGCCGCTCCGCCAGGAAGTATCGCTGTCTGCTCGGTTGTCGTGGCGGAACTCATTTATGGGGCCTACCGCAGCGCTCAGCCCGCCCGCAACCTGCTCGAAGTGAGAACCTTTTGCGGGCAATTCCCTTCCCTTCCCTTCGACAACCAAGCAGCCGCGGAATACGGCCGGATTCGTGCGCACCTGGCCTCTCTCGGAACAGCCATCGGCCCGAATGATCTTCTGATTGCCGCCATCGCGTTAGTGCACGACCTGACTCTGGTCACCCACAATGTGCGGGAATTCGGACGGGTTCCTGGGCTGCGAATTGAAGATTGGCAGTAAAGATTGGCAGTTCCAAACTTCATGAGATTCGGATGAGCTTGCAGACAGCTCCTGATGTGAAGCTATGGTCAATCGTTTGTACATCTGAGAGGCCGAACTTTGTCAGATCGTCGTAGCTTTTTGAGAACGAGTGTTTGCTAGCCCGTTTCGATTTGGTCTCGTACACAAGTATCAGGAACTTATGGCTGATGTGGTCCTGCGGCTTTCTCAATTTGTTGACGCATTCACAAAACTCCTGTTCGTTTTGCAGGCTTGCCCCGCCCTTCCAATTCCCCTGTGAACCATCAACGTCCATGTTCCGGCCGGGCATGTAGAACTTGATCTCGACCAGCGCTTTATCCTTCCCGCAAAGAAGGAGCAAATCATAGCGATCCCATTCAATTTGGCCCTTGGTTTTGGGAGCCAATCGCATGATCTCGGCGAAAAGAAATGAGCGAAAGGTTGCCTCATCGGCATTGTTCTCGCCGACGAGATTCAGGTGACGTTGAAGTTTCGACATTGCGCGGTGAAGCGCCGCGGTAAGCAGTTTTCGCACGATAATTGCTCGCTTGATTGACACCTATCGGACCAGCCATCAGGAAGGTCAATCTACCAGTTGCCTTCTGGTGTTTCCATTCGGCCCTACAAAAAAATCTTGAAAACTCTTCTGGGAATCCCTTGGATTTCGATGGGTACTAGTGTATACTGAACAAAAGCGTCTATTCCATCCCCGTTGGTCCCAACGTTTTCCCGGAGGTTCCCATGTCCCTTGATCTGCAAAACCTGAATGCCGAGCTCCGCGAGCTGAACCCGCCGCAGGTGCGGGATCGGCTGATTTTTGAGGCTGTGGCGCTCAAAAACCGCGGGCAGTGCGACGTGGCGGCGGAGCATGGGATTAGCCAGCCGCGGGTGTCGCAGATCGTGGTGGAGGTGGGGGAGTGGCTGGACAGGGTGCTGCCGGGGACGCGGCGGTACGCGAAAGGGAGCGGGGGAACGGCGGTGGGGACGTTCATCGCCGAGACGCAGATCGATTCTCTGATGGAGCAGACGATGCACGAAATGCGAGAGAGCAAGAAGGACAAAGTAACCGAGAAATCGGGGAGACGGGGCGATGTTCAGTGGACCGAAATCAAGACGGTGAAAGGACCAGTCATCCCGGTCGGCCTGCTCAACGTGGCCCTCCGCCTGGCCCAGGCCAAGGCCAAACTGGCCGGCGTGGATATCAGCGGTCGGACGCAGCGGGAGCTGGCAATCGCCGAGGAACGGGAGCGACGAGAGGCGATCGCCAGGGGTCAGGAGTCTGAGGGCAGAGGGGACGAGGAGGTGAAGGCCGAAAAACTGCTTATAAAGAAAGGCGAAAAACACGCCGCTCAGCCGCTGCAGGTCCAGCCGCAAGTGCAGATGGAGCCAGAGGATACGCTGCGTGATGAGCGGGAAGTATTCGTCAAAAACAGAGCGATGAAACAGCTTATAAACCACCTCCGCGAGAATCCCCAGTACGCGGACTGGTCGGAGAAGCAGTTCCAGGAATACGCTCAGTTTGTCTGGGACGACGGTGCCAAAGAAAGTGCCGCATCCGCCAGCGACCCCGCAGACCCTCACCCCGGCCCTCTCCCAAAGGGAAAGGGGGCAGGACGCGGCCTGCGGCTCGCGGGTGCGACTCCGTTTGCAAGTCTCTTGCCAGGAAAGAGCCGCAAACGACAGCGAATGCCAAGCCCCAAGATTCAGCCCCCCTCTCCCCAGGAGCGCCGCCGCGAGTTTTTGGTGCCCCAAGCGGCGGGATAAGAGATTCCCGTAATGTCTCGGCTCCATAAATTGGGCAAGTCGGGCGATTTTTCGCCTTGCGAGGGGCGAGGGGGATTGCTACTATCCGCCCCGATTTCCCGGAACACCTCGCGCTTTCACGACTGCGTACCTGGTCCCATGAACTTTGCTTTGCATCGCCGCCGCAGGACCATCCTGGCGTGGTCGTGCGCGCTGGCGGCGGTGCTGCTGGCCGCGGGTTGCCAAAACAATCCGTTCCAACAGCCGGCGGGAACTGCCGGCGCGCTTTCGCCGGGGCAGTCTGCGGCTTTGCAGTCCGATCAGCAGAAGTTGACGGCGCAGATGGCGGATCTCAATCGCCGGCTGGGGCAGATGGACGGGAACAACGCCGATTTGCACAAGCAGATTGCGGATCGCGACCGGCAACTGAATGCCTCGCAGGAGCAAGTGACCATTCTGCAGAAGCAACTGGGGGAGGCGGGGGCGAAATGGCAAGAGGCCCTCACCGCCAGGAAAGATGCCGAGCAGAAATTGAAAGCCCAGCAAGCCTCCACGCAGTTCAAGGGGGGAGCCGCCATCACGGCCAACAGTTCCGCGCGGCAGTCCCTCTCGATGATCAGCCTACCGGGGCTCGACGTGCGGCAGGACGGCGAAGTGATTCGCATTGAGATTCCCAGCGACCGGCTGTTTGTCCCCGGCACCGCCCAGCCGACGGGAACCAGCTCGATGATCCTGGACGAGATCGCCAACGCCATCGCTCGCAACTATCCGCGGCAGCGCATCGTCCTGGAAGCCCACGGCGATGGCACGGGCGGAGCCAACGCCATCACGTCCCATTCCCTGACCGCCTCGCAGGTCCAATCGGTCTTCCAGCAACTCGTCACCCGCGGCCGAGTCCCCGCCCGGCAGCTTTCGATGCTGGCCCTAGGTGACAACCATCCGCTCGCCGCCGTCACGTCCCCCGAAGGCCGGGCCAAGAACCGGCGGGTCGAAGTGGTGATTTATCCGGATACGATTGAGGGGTAAGGGGGGAAATCCGAATGACGAAATTCGAATGACGAATGCGAAGGGGCGGTGTCATTCCAGTCCCTCGAAGAGCGCCGAGCCGACGCGGACGATGGTGGCACCTGCTTCAATGGCCTCGATGAAGTCGCCGCTCATCCCCATCGACAATTCGGTGAGATCAATCTCCGGCGGACACTCAAGCTTCAGTGTTTCCCGCAACTCTCGCAGCGCTGCAAAGTCCCGCCGGGCACGCTCGCTGCCTCCTTCCAAAGCCGCCATCCCCATCAGGCCGCGAATTCTAATCGCGGGGAGCGTCCCAATAGTCGAAAGTGCGGAGCGTAAAAAGTCGGGCGCAAACCCATGCTTCGCCCCGTCCCCACTGATGTTCACCTCCAGAAGTGTATCGACGATTCGCCCTTGCTTCACCGCCGCCGTGCTGACCGCTTCGAGGAGTTGCAGGCTGTCACCGCTTTGAAGCAGCGAAATCAGCGGCAGCGTCCGCTCGACTTTGTTCCTCTGCAAGTGGCCGATGAAGTGCCAACGGCTGGGAAGTTCCTTCAATGCATCCGCTTTCCGCCACAACTCTTGCGGCCGGCTTTCGGCGAGGTCGTGAAGGCCCGCCTCGAACAGCGCCCTCGCCGCCTGGACATCCACATACTTGGTCACCCCCACCAGCCGAATGTCTTCGGGCCGGCGACCGGCGCGGAGGGACGCTTCCGAAATCTGCTGACGAACGCGGGCGAGGTTGGCGGCGAGACGAGCGACGAGGTCCATCCCATCACACTACACGAAAAACGGGCGGAAGGAATTGATCCTTCCGCCCGTGAAGTGTTACTGAGGATGGGCAGGCTGGAAGCCTACTCCACAGTGTTTACTTGATAAACAGCATTTCCTGGTACGTCGGCAGCGGCCAGAGGTCGTCGGCGACGAGTCCTTCGAGCTTGTCGGCGGCATCTCGGACCTTGAGCATGGCTGGCAACACGCCGTGGCAGCAATGCCTGGCTTCGTCCAGCAAGCCGTTGCTGTGATGGGCCAGGGTCTTCTCCAGGGCGGTGGCTCCGTCCTGCAGGGCCTTCACGAGCTTGGTGACTTCATCCAAAGTGTCCGTGTCGAACGAATAGCCCAGCACCTTGAGGTTCGTGCAGGTGGTGGCCAGTTGGCTCTGGTAGCGAACCGCTGCCGGGAAGATGGATGTGCGGGCAATCTCCACGGTAAGCTTCGCCTCGGTCAGCACGGTCTTCACGTACTGCTCGACGTAGATGTCCTGGCGGCTTTGAGTTTCCCGCGGCGTGAGGACGCCATAGTTCTTGAACATGGCCACCACGTCGGGGCTGGTCAATTGCGGCAGCGCATCCACGCAGGTTTTGAAGTTCGGCAGGCCGCGCTTCTCGGCCTCTTCGTGCCAGGCCTGCGTGTAGTTGTCGCCGTTGAAAACGATCGCGCCATGCTTGGTGATGACATCCTGCAGAATCTTCGGCACTGCCGTGGCGAGCTTCTTTTCATCGCCACCGGTCGCCTTTTCGATCTCCCCGGCAATGTAGTCCAGCGACTCCGCCATCATGGTGTTGAGCGCGACCAGCGGGCCGCCAATCGACTGACTGCTGCCGACGGCCCGGAACTCGAACTTGTTGCCGGTAAAGGCGAACGGGCTGGTGCGGTTGCGGTCCCCCGCGTCCATGGGAAGCGCCGGCATCGTGTCGACGCTCACATTCAGCGTGCGGGCTTGCTTGCTGCTCAGTTCCTCCCCCTTCCTGAGCTGCTCGAACAGGCCGGTGAGCTGATCGCCGAGGAAGATCGAGATGATCGCCGGCGGGGCTTCGTTCGCCCCCAGGCGATGGTCGTTATTAGCAGTGGCCACAACCGCCCGGAGCAGAGGCGCGTGCTTGTGGACCGCCCGGATGACAGCAGCGCAGAACACCAGGAACTGAATGTTGGTGTGGGGGGCGGGCCCCGGTTCCAGCAGGTTCCCCTGCGTGCTGTTCCCCAGCGACCAGTTGAGGTGCTTGCCCGAACCGTTCACGCCGGCGAACGGCTTCTCGTGCAGCAGGCATTCCATGCCGTACTTCTGAGCCACTTTCTTCATCGTCAGCATCACGAGCTGCTGGTGGTCGGTGGCGACGTTGGCGTTCTCGTAAACCGGCGCGATCTCATACTGCGACGGCGCGACCTCGTTGTGCCGCGTCTTGACCGGAATGCCGAGCTTGAACAGCTCGCGCTCGGTCTCCAACATGCAAGCCAGAACGCGGTCAGGGATGACGCCGAAATACTGGTCTTCAAACTCCTGCCCCTTGGGGGGCTTGGCACCAAACAGCGAACGGCCGGCGTTAAGCAGATCGGGGCGGGCGAAGAAGAAATTGCGGTCGATCAGGAAGTACTCCTGCTCGGCACCGGCTGTCGAGGAAACCATGCCGACATCTTTGTGGCCGAAAATCTTGAGAATCCGCTGGGCCTGGGTGTTCAGGGCCATCATGCTCCGGAGCAGCGGGGTCTTTTTATCGAGGGCCTCACCGGTCCAACTCACGAACGCCGTCGGAATGCACAGCGTGGTGCCATTCGGGTTTTCCAGAATGTAGGCCGGGCTGGTTACGTCCCATGCGGTGTAACCGCGGGCTTCGAACGTGGCCCGAATGCCGCCAGACGGAAAGCTCGAAGCGTCCGGCTCGCCCTGAATGAGCTGTGCACCGGTGAACTCGGCGACGGCTCCACCCTTGCCATCCGGAGCCAGAAAGCTGTCGTGCTTTTCGGCGGTCAGCCCGGTGAGCGGATAGAAGACGTGGGCGTAATGCGTGGCCCCCTTTTCGATCGCCCAATCTCGCATGGCGGCGGCGACGACGTCGGCCGAAGTGTGATCGAGCTTGGCCCCGGTCTCGATCGTTTTCTTCAGCGACCGGAAAATCGGCTTGGGGAGCCGCGATTGCATCTCCGATAGGGAGAAGACGTTGGCCCCGAAGACATCCTTCGAAGAGAGATCCCGGAAGTTAACCGGCGGGTTCTCGGGCTTGTAATTCGTGACGGCCGCGATGGCCTGCTGACGTGCTGAGCTACCACTCACAGTTCTACCACTCCTCGCCCTAGTGAAAATGAAAAACGACCGGCGCACCCTCGCGCGTAATCCACGACGCGAATGCAGCTTGTGTGCCGCTAGCGCAAGGGCTTTGCTGGCGGCTCGGTTCCGAACATAAACTACTTTACCGAAACGACTTAGCGACAATCCTGCAGAGTTGTCTGAAGTCGAAACTGCGATGAAAAATGCCAGTAACTTGGGCTGTTCTGCCCAGAACTTGGGCATGCACTATGCTTCGCGGCTGGAAATCGTTTCGCACCAAGAGCGTCCTGCGAGAAGCCGCGCCAAAGGACAAACTTCTATAGCAGACAGACCCCACTCCCGACAAGAACCCTGGTGCGGCAAATTCGAAATCCGAATTCCAAATGACGAATGAAAACAGAGAATGGCGACCCACTTCTCATTCGCCATTCGTCATTCGAATTTCGTCATTTCTTCAGCTCTTTGATCCGTATGTTCCGGTACTCAATCGTGTTCCCCGCGGCCGCGTGGGCGTCTTGCAGGCCGATGAAGGCTCGAAGAGGCTTGTCCTTGGTCTTCTCGTCTTTGGACTGGTCGAACTTGTCAATGCAGACCACGTCGTCGCTCTTGACAGTGATGACGGAGCCGCGACATTCGATTTCAAAGGTGTGCCATTTGCCCGCCGATTCATCGGGCCGGTTTTTCACCGGTACATAGCTATAGAGCGAACCGGTGCAGTGGGATTCGTCCTGCTTGGGATTGCTGATTTGAATTTCGTAGCCGGTGACCCAGGGATTTTCCTCTCTTTTGCAGCGGATGAAGACCCCACTGTTGCCTCCTTCGGAAACCTTCCACTCGACCTTCAGGATGTAATCGCCAAATTCCTGCTCGCTTCGGAGCCACTTTCCGTCGTTTCCCGCATCGGAATGGATGGCGCCGTCCTTTACGGTCCAGCCCGCTTCCTTCCCCATCACTTTCCAACCGGAGAGATCCTTGCCGTTGAAGAGGGAAACGTAGCCTTCCTCGTTCTTGACCTCCGCTTTTTTCGCATCGTCCGCATGGACGATGAGCGCGAAGCCGCAGGCGAGAAGCATTGCGAGAGAAATGAGTCGAGGTGTTTTGGGCATGGGTAGTTCTCAATCTGTCAGGGAGGTCAAAACATTCGGCAATCTCAGCACGGTCATAAGGATATGGTCCTCAATTACTTCTTGATTTCATCGCGATAAAGGTCCGGAATCGAACAGAAGGAAACGGAGATAACGAAGGGAGATGAAAGTGAATCTTCCTGACTCTGTTTCCTTTGTTTCCTTCTGTTCAGAATTCTTCGGTTAGCCGGAAAGTTGACTTGGGCCAAATCCTAAACGCCAAACGCGCTATCAAGCTCATCCAGGACCGCTTGTTCCTTGATGGAAATCTTGTTTCCCAGCCCGAGCAATCCTCCCGCAGCCTGCGCGACGCTGGTGGCTCGGCCGATGATGGCCTTGCGGATATGGCCCGTCTGCTCCCGGCCCCAGGCCTTGGCGAGCGCTTTAACATATTCCTTCCAGGCAGCGACAATTCCCACGGATGGCTTGGCGACCAGCCACTTTTCCAACAAGGCATACGCGTGGCTCCCTTCCGGCACACCCATGCTGGCAGCCGCCTTGAGGGCCGCCGTGGATTCGCCGGGGGAGATGCGGCCGTCGGCCCAGGCAACCTCCACGAGAGGAATTAGCCCCAGCGCGGCAATCGCGCCGATGTCAGCGTCGGCTTTGCCGAGATCGGCGAGAATCATCCGGTCGGTGATTCCAGTGGCCGCGGCGAGTTCCACTTCCCGTTCTTGAGCGACCAGTTTTTGCCGCATCTTTTCGATAAGCTCTCGATCCTTCTGGTCAAAATAGGCCTCCAGGGCCAGCCGGCGATCGTCGAGGGGATTGTTAGCGTTCATAGTCCTGTCAGCATTGGGCAAAAGGTTGAAAGTCCGCTCCGTCTCCCTTCAGGTTATGCCTGCCGCATGTTCGGTGCAAGACACTACCGACGGTCGCCAAAAATGCCCGTAGCGTACCAGATCCCCCCGCTGCCGAGCTTCATGTCGTAACCGAAGCAGGCGTGCTTTCCGCTGACCGCTTCCCAGTGCCCGCTCGATTGCCGCCAGGAATGGACACATTCCTCCGCCGACTCGACCAGGCGCTGTCCAGGCCAGCTTTCGGCGCAGACCTCGTTGGAGATCAGGCCATTCCCGAGTTTGGCATTGATGTCCTGGAACCTCTGGTCCCAGTTGTGATGCCCCTGCAGGTTCATACTTGCCTGATGCTGGGAATGACTTTCCGCCTGGGATGCCAGGAGCGAACTGTATTCCGACGCCGCGCTTTGCGGCTGCTCGGGATGCGTGCGGACCGCCCAGATGAGCGTTCGCTGCGTCAGCGAACCGCTCGGCAAGTCGAGCATCGCGGCCAGGCCATCGCGCGAGATCGGCTTTTGAACGAAAGGGTAAACGGAAACCACGTGGTGGAAGTGCGGGCTGGCTTCGTCCCGCATGTCAATCATGGCCAGCCCCGGCTTATGGAGCATCTCGGCAAACGCCCCGTGATTGAGGAGCACAATGGGCGGCTCTTTCTCATCACTGCTCGCGACACTTGCATCCAGTGGCAACTTGACCAGCGCGCATCCAGCCAACCCTTTTTGCACCTGGGGATCATCCAGCACGGCTGCCGCGAATTTCTGGTTCTCCTCTTGATCCTTCGGATCGCAAAACCAGATCAGCGCCAACGACCTGTCCGCCTTGGCCTTGGCAAGTGCTTCGCGATAACAGGTCAGCCAGGTAACCTTGCTGGCAGATTCTTCTGCCCAACATTTTGCTGCAAATGAGCCCACCAAGGCAAACAATACCGCCACCCCGTAGATTCGGACCCGGCATAATTGGTCCATTCGTGCCATGTTGACCTTCCACAAGATTCCCAAGCCGGCGGGGGCGTCACAATAGGCTAGCTTTACGGAGACCGTCAAGTAGCCCGATAAAGGGAAATGTTCGGCTTGCATAAATCAGCGATTCGGCACAAGATGGGGTGAGTAGGGGATTGAGAACTCAAATCTCGTCTATCCTTGTTCAGGATTATTGTCCCCCACATTTGACCTAAGTTCTGGCCACGCCAGAGCTTGCAGGAGCGGAAAACTCAAACGCTAGGAGCAGGTCGATGAAGCGGAACCCCCATCATTTTCTGTGCGCGGGACTCGTGGCGGCGATGAGCCTTCCGAACAGCCTCGCCTTCTGCCAGTCCGATGTCATTCAGGCGGCCAAGGATGCGGGCAAGAACTTTGCCCCCATTGCGGCTCAAGACGTGGCAACGGCCAAAGCCGAATTGCAGGCCGCGACCGCCGATTTGGACGCGTTGCTGAAACGCAGCCTGCCCGATTACGACGCCGGCTGGCGGAAGTTCCTTCGCTGGGATGATTTGCAAACGCAGTTGCGGGCCGAAGGGCCGGATACCAAAACCGCCGAAGCCGTGCTCGACAAATTCGCGTCCAACACCGCGGGCCTGGAAACTCCGCGATTCAGCCGCGTCCGCCGCGCTTTGCGAAACTACCTCGATCTGGCTACCGCGGCTGCCGATGCGAAGCTACAGGAGACATACGGTACGCAGGTAACGGAACTGGCCACGCGCCTCGAAGCGTATGACAAGACTAGTAGTGGCGATGACGCACTCGCCATCAATCGGGCGCTCGGCTGGCTCAGGCGCGGTCGTCAAGCCCCGCAACTGGTCGATGCCGTCCAGCAGAAGTATGGCAAACCCAACATCTACGGCAGCGTTTCGCAACATTTTCTGGCCGCCGCCATCGAAGATAACATCGACCAGACGCAGGACGTGAACGACAACATCCTGGGCACCCGCCTCTTCGGCACGGCCCACATGACCGGCCGGACCCGCGTGGAATTGCAGCCGAGCGAACAACAGGCCCAGTTCGACATTTATCTCACCGGCCAGGCCATGTCAAACAACATCGGCTACAACGGACCGGTGACGATTTACTCCACTGGTGCCACCAGCATCAGCGGCCGCAAGAGCCTGTATGTCAAGGAGCAGGGACTCTCGGACTCCCCCGCCGCGGCGAGCTGCGACACAAACAGCAACATCTATTCCATTGCCGCCAAATGCGGGCTGATTGAAAAGGTAGCTTGGAAGAAAGCCGGTCAGCAACAGGGGAAGGCCGAAGTCATTGCCTCCGATCATGCCGCCGTGCGAGTGCAGGGGCAGATGGACGCTCAGGCGGCGACTTTGGTTGCCAACGCCAACCGCGACTATCAGGAAAAAATCCGCACTCCGCTCGCCCGCCGCGACGGCCTGCCGCGGCAGCTTCGCTTCTGCAGCCAGTCGGACAAAATCCAGGTGATTTCGCTGCAACAGAGCCCGATTCAACTCGGAGCCCCCAGCGATCCACCGGCACCAAAAGCGGCTTATGACTTGACGCTGCAGGCCCACGAATCGGGCGTCGTCAATTACGGTGAGACCATCCTCGGCGGTGTCACGCTGACTGACGAGCGGCTGGAGAAAATCATCCGCGACGATCTGGCGGCGGAAGTTCCCGAAGAGCTGAAAATCACGCCAGACAAAGACCCCTGGTCGATCACGTTCACCAATGAAGTTCCCGTCCGGGCGGTCTTCGGCGAAGGGACCCTCTCGCTAGCCATCCGTGGCCGCAAGTTCACCCGTGGCGAACAAGGGATCAACGAGCCGATCGAAATCTCAGCCCTCTACAAGATCGAGAAGACGGACAAAGGCTCCAAGCTAACTCGCCAGGGAGACGTCGCGGTCAAGTTCCTGAACCGCGAGCGCCTCGGCGCTCCGCAGATTGCCTTCAAAACCTTCCTAACCAGAAAATTCGAGGCCCTCTTCAAGGCCGAGATCGTCGGCGAAGGGGTGACCCTTCGTGGTCAGCTCGCCAAAGCCGGCAAACTACAGATTCAGGAGATCAGCACGGGAAAAGGCTGGGCCGTCCTCGGCTGGAACCTCATCCCGCCGGCGACGCCGGGAGTAGCGGTGGTGGACGCGAAGTAGTGCGGCGAGTGAATGGTATCAGCGGTTCAAGGACGGCGCGAGTCGTGCTAAGATCTGGGGGGTGAATCCCGTTGTAGATTCTGTCCCCTCTTCCCCAGCCCCTAATCCCTAGCCCCCAGCCCCGCCCCCAATGAACCGCTGGGTCGAGATCAGCTTCGATTGTCTGCCCCTCCGAACCGTGGGTCGGCTGGATATTCCCATCGATGCTTCCCCCAAATACCGGCAGCGGTGCGAGGCGGTGAAGGGGGCCATCGACAAGCATGGCTCGCACAACACGTACTATCTCTATAGCGCGGAGTGCACCTTCCACCTGACCAACCATAGTGAGCTCGGGATGATTCAGTTCCGCTTCGAAGGGACCGTGCTGACCGACCCCGCCGATCTCAAGACTGAGCGCTGCGACCTGACGGTGGAGCTCGTCCGGGAAACCTGCGACTGGCTCACCGCCCCCATCGTGAAATGGTTTGAGCAAAGCGTCTCCCACGCCGTCGCCATCGAGTTCGACCGCTATATCGCCGCCGGCAACCTGCAAGCCGCCAAAGACCGCATCGCCCGCCTGCAAGCCGAGACGGAACAGAAGGGCGGGTACGTGGGGATGTATCTGTAAAGTGGAGTCGCCGCATGGACCCCACACGTAAAAGTCGTCGGCTTTCGTTAGGCTTCTCTGCAAACTTCATCGTAACGGTGATAGCGGTCGTAGCAACTTGCGGCCTGAGGTCTGGCATCCCAAGTGTTGATACTGCCACCGCCGCTCAACTGCGCACTGCTGTAGATCAATTGGGTAAACATCATGGTTCCGTGGATGAGGCGTTTTGGCCAACTGTGATCCAGAAGCTCTCTCCGAATTCGGTCCGGGTAACGAAAGTCGGGGTCTAAGTAGTCCTTCGATCGTTTTTCGTAATCGAGCAAGGGCTCTTTCTGTTGCCGACAAACTCACCGTTTCAGCCCCAAAAAGCTGGTGATCCTTCGTACCGACTGCTACGCGAGAAAACCTACTGGTACGAGATCGAGGGTTAGCCTTTGGAGCGAAAATTAGCCGCATTTTCGCATTGCCAGGGGCAATTCATCGCAGGTACACTCCGCACCCGCTATAATTCGTTGCTAGCGAATGTGAGGCCTGCTTGTGTCTACCGCGATTCTTCTCCTGAGTCTCTTTGCCGCCGACGCAGAGCCGGCGGATACTGTTGTAGTCTGTCCGAAGGAATTCGTGGCTGCACTCAATCCGCTGCTGGCCCATCGCCATGCCCAGGGACATCGGTTTCTCTACGTGCCGAACATCTGGTCCAAGGATGAAATCCGCAACGCCATTCGCGGCAGTGCCAAGAGTGGCAAGCTGAAGTCCATTCTGTTGGTCGGCGACGCCGAGCCGAAGGCGGATACCGATGCAGGCATCCGCGCTCGCTGCGTGCCGGCTTACCGCGCGGCGGCCAAGATCAATGTCAAATTCGGCTCGGAGCCGGAAATCGGCACGGACAACTGGTATGCCGACTTGGACGACGATGAAGTTCCAGACCTCGCCATCGGTCGCTTGCCGGCAGATAACAGCAAAGAACTGACTCGCATTGTCGACAAAATCCTGGCCTATGAAACGACGCAAAGCCACGGCCTCTGGCGTCAGCGGGTGAACTTCGTGGCGGGTGTTGGCGGCTTTGGGGGTTTGCTCGACGGGGTCATCGAAACCTCGACCAAGAAGCTGCTCACCGACGGCATTCCCGCGGCCTATCAAACCAACATGACGTTCGGGAGTTGGCGGAGCGCCTACTGCCCCGATCCTCGCCGCTTCCACGAAACAGCCGTCGCTCGGCACAACGAAGGCTGCCTGTTCTGGGTCTACATCGGCCACGGTCATCCCACCGGTCTCGACAACGTGCAGGTCCCCGGTTCGCGGTTTCACATCTTTGGTTGCGACGACTGTGGCAAACTGCAATCAGAAAACGGCAGCCCGATCGCCATCATGCTTGCCTGTTACACCGCCGCCTACGACCGGGGGACGGACTGCCTGGCGGAAGAGATGCTTCGTAGCCCTGGCGGTCCAGTCGCCATTTACGGCGGCTCGCGGGTGACCATGCCTTACGGGATGGCCGTGATGAGCTCGGAGATGCTCGATGAGTATTTTAAGAACAAGCCGGCCACGCTCGGCGAAGCCATCCTCCGAACGAAGCGCCGCATGGTCATGTCCATCGACGAGAAAAACGCCCACGAGCGGCCCAACCGCGTGCTACTCAACACCTTGGCCAGCCTGCTCAGTCCCGCGCCGGCCACGCTGGCCCAGGAACGGCAGGAGCACCTGCACCTCTTCAACTTGATGGGCGATCCCAACCTCACGCTCGCCTATCCCCAGGAAGTGAAACTGGAGTTGCAAGGGGAGCCGGTGCCCGGCAAATCCTTGGAATTGACTGCCGACTCACCCATCGCCGGGCGCGTCACCATCGAACTCCTGTCGCGGCGGGACATTTCCAAACTAAACCCCTCCTCTCGCGACCACTTCGACCCGTCCAACGCCCGCCTCGCCACCTGGCAAACGACCTATGAGCAGGCCAACGACCAGATCTGGGCCCGCAAGGTGGTGGAGTTGCAGCCTGCCGGTGGTGGACTCGCGAAGCTCACCGAGCAATTGGACATTCCCGCAGAAGCTCGCGGCCCCGCCCATGTCCGCGTCTTTGTCGAAGGTCCGCAGAGGCACGCGGTCGGCATCGTCAATGTCGTCCTGCGGCCGACGAAAAGGGTGGAAGAGTCGGCAAACCGGGCGGAACCAGCAGGGCGGTGAGATTGTGGCACCGTGGAAAGCGAAATGATTGCCAATGAAAAGAACGTCGCCGATTCGCTGGCCGCCGCCGTTACCAGAATTGATGCTGTGCTGAGTCCTTGGGGATTCGTCTTTACGGCAGACGATGTTCGGTATTCACACTGCGGCTATTATGCCTCGGGGCATTATTGCCGCGGAATGACCCGGATTGGCCTATCCTGCCGCGAAACGATCGACAATCTCTTCTACGAGCACTCTTTCATCAAGGAATTCGCCTTTCATCAGGAAAAAGAGTCGTGCATCCTTGGGCACGGTGCCTTTATGAAAGCACTCGGACATTCAGAAGACTGCCATCTGATCGCATGCCACGATATTCGCGATGCAATTATCGCACGTGACGGTGGAGACCGCGTCGCTGCTTTGATCCACGATCTCAATCTCTTCGCAGCACCTGTACTTCGAGAACCCAGTGAGGAGTTTTACGCGGTAATGCGCCGGAAACCGGGGATTTGGTCGATCGTTTGATTCTTCTCGTCCATCCGTGTCGTTACACTCTCTTTACCCATTCGCTGTTGTCAAACGATTACGATTCAGACAACGACAGTAGAGTACACAGGTTACATACCAAGGAACTCTCGATGAAATTCGCCGTTGCTTCGTTTTTGATCGCCGCCTCCATCGCTAATTGTTCCGCTGCCGATTGGCCGCAGTTTCTCGGCCCGGCTCGCAACGGCATTTCGCCGGAGACCGGCCTGATGAAGAAGTGGCCCGCGGATGGGCCGAAGGAGGTCTGGCGGGTGAAGGGAGGCGTCGGCATGTCGGGCATTGCCGTCAGCGGCGGCAAGGCACTGACACTCTTGCAGAAGGATGGCAAACAGGTGCTGCTGGCCCTCGATGCCAAGACGGGCAAGACCTTGTGGGAAACGCCGCTGGCCGCGGAGTACGAGAACCAGATGGGGAACGGCCCGCGCGGTACGCCGGCAATGTCCGGCGATCAGGTGTTTGTCTACACCGGCGAAGGAATCCTTGTCGCCGCGTCCCTCAAGGACGGCAAAATCCTCTGGCAACACCACCCCGTCAAGGATTTTGGGGGCATGCCTTCCGACTATGGCATGTCCTGCTCGCCGCTGGTCGTCGGCAGCCAGGTGATTGTCTCGCCAGGTGCGCCTGGCGCCGCGGTCGCGGCCTACGACACCAAGAGCGGCAAACTTTCTTGGAAAGCTGGCGATGACCCAGCCGGCTATTCGTCGCCGGCACTGCTCAAGGTCGGCGGCAGGGAGCAGATTGTCGTCTTCACCGGGGCTTCCGCGATTGGACTGACGCCGGGAACCGGGGAGCTGCTCTGGCGTTATCCTTACGAGACCGAATTCAACTGCAACATCGCCACGCCGCTCGCCGTCGATGGCCGCGTCTTCATCTCCTGCGGCGAAAACCACGGCTGCGTGCTGCTCGACGTTTCCGGCAAAGAGCCGGCCGTCGTCTGGGAGTCGCAGGGAACCAAGTCAGTCTTCAAGAACGAGTGGCAGACCGCCATTCAGTTCGACGGCCATCTCTTCGGCTTCGACAACGTCGGCAGCGCCGGCCCGGTCACGCACCTCGCTTGCATCAACGCGGCCGACGGCAAACCAGTCTGGCAGAAGTCCCGCTTCGGCAAAGGAAACTTGATTGCCGCCGACGGCAAGCTGTTTCTTTCGACGATGAAAGGGGAGCTGGTCGTTCTCGCCGCCAACTCGAAGCGTTACGAAGAGCTAGGCCGCAAGGTAATCCTCGATACCACTCGGCAGTCCCCGTCGCTTTCCGGCGGACTGCTTTATCTGCGTGACGACAAGGAGATTGTTTGCTTGGATGTGCGGTAGGGCTTAGCCTGCCCCCAACTGCCTTCATCATTTTGCCAAACCGGTCCTTTCTGGACAGGCTGGAAGCCTATCCTACTTCGGCACCGGCCACTTCAAATGCTTGTGGAGGAACTCATACGTCTTCACTCCATTAATTTTGTGCGGCCCGTCAAACACCTCCAGCTCGCAGCGGTCGCCGATTTTGAGCCGGTGGCTGTAGTTGAAGAAGACTTTGGCGTACTCGTAGCTGACCCACCAGTCCTCCGAGACTCCGTCGGTGTGTCCTCGCTCCACCATAAAGGGACGGGGGCAGATGAGGGCCGCCATTTCGGCGTAGTTGAACGTGCTGCCGAGGTCGAATTCAAAAATTTCGTACTCGCCGGTCCAGACGTAGGAAAACGGCAGGCGGGTGGAGGCGTTTTTGCTGACCCACTCGTTGAAGTCGGCGGAGCAGATGCTCAGGCAGTAGTTTTTCACCAGCGGCGGAATCCGCATCGCGCTTTTGCCGCCGTAGCTGAGGCCGTAGAAGGCGATCCTGTCCTTGTCCACCATCGGGAGCGTGCCGAGCCAGTTGCAGATTTGCTGGTGCTGCGGCACGATGACCGAGAACAGCGTTTTCCCCAGCGGGTTGGCCTTCCGCTGCAAGGTGCGGAAGCGGTCCTTGCCGATGTACAGGTTCTGCGGCGAGAACGTAATGAACCCCCGCTCCGCCAGCCGGCCGGCGAAGGCACTGTAATATTGAAAGCCGGGCTCGCCGATGGTGTCCTGCGGACGCCCCTCCAGCCCGTGCTGGCAAACTACCACCGGCCGCTTCTCTCCCTCCTTCAAATCCTTGGGGAGAATTAAAATCCCATAGGCAATCACGTCCGGCCAGACATCCAGCACCACCTCATACCCCGTCCATTTCTCCGTCTCATACGCCTTGCGGCTGCGAGGAGCCGGCTCCAGGAGCGGAATATTAAACCGGCCAATCACCTCCGTGGCGAATTTCTCCCGGTAGTCTTCGACCGTTTTGTTGTAGGCCTCGAGATTGGGAGAGTCGTAGAGCTTTTTCATGTAGCCGTCGCGGACGTACTCGCTTTCCTTCAATAGTTCTTGGCTATGGCGATCAAGCTCCATGATTTGTCTGGCTTGACGAGCGGCTGTATCAAAGTCCTTCCGAAGTTGCTTCGGGTTTTCCAATTTCGGCGAAATTGCCGGAAACGGGACTTTGAGACCAACAAGAAAATCGCGAGCCACCGCCGATCCTCCGAATTCCTCCAGAGTCCTTTCAAGTGATTTGGGGTCAGTTTCATCGTGGAAAACAAAGCATTTGGACTTTGATGCAATATCGCCCACGAGCTTTTCGGACGATTTCAATTGTTGGGCTACCGTGTTACCCAAGGGTGCAGGGAGTTTTGCGGGCGCTCCACCATCGCTTGGGAATTCTGCTGCAGGGCACGTCATCGCCTCAATAACTAAGCGACGAGGTGCTACCATTGCGGCAAGTTCTTCGTCACCAAATTCGTTCAGTAAACCAAACACATTTCTGTCAATCGGCTGGGACCAAATGGAACCGGATGCGCCAAAACTCCCGCTGGCAAGACAGGAATCAATACGAGTGTCCAAAGCTGCTGCGTACAGTGCAATTAAGCCACCCTCACCATACCCTGCAACGCCGACTTTCTTATCGGATTCCTTTTCAAACCAATCGACGCACGCAAGTACCTTTTGAACTTCATAGCCAATAAGATGTCGTCCCAATTCAAACGCGCTTCGATAAACATATTCTCTGTTGGTCAAGTTAGCGCCGCCCTGGCGTCCGGGAGGTGCCCGGCGTTTCATTTCGCGATCGATAAGCGTCGGAATGACAACCCGGCAGCCACTATGAACAAGTCTTCTCGCAATCGGCCAATCTGTTGCGGGACGATCCCCGAAAGTGCAAAGGTGTTCTGGCGTGCTTTGACAGTCGGGCAAGACGACGACGCTGGCGAGAATCGGCCTATCGATTGGGACGAGCATTAGCCCTTCACCATGGACATCGCCTATTACCGGCCAGCGGACGGCGTAGATTTCGAAGTTCTCTCCTTTGCCGACGAGTGCGGCGTTTTTGGTGGTGCCGACGAGTTCGGGGGCGTCGAAAGGAACCCGCTTGTCCCGCACACCAAGAATATGGGCCAGTCGCTGGCGATTGGGCTCGATGGATTTGTTGTAGGCTGCGGGGCTGGAGAGGTCCCGTTTCCAGAATTTGGCCCGCCCTGCCACCGACTTCTCGATTTCCCGGAGCAGGAACTTGTCCACGCCGTCCACGAGCTGAGCCGCGATGTCCCCTTCCATCTCCAGCTTCTTCGTCCCCACCAGCGGCGTCCGGGCGTCCCCTTTGATCTCCGTAACCGGTGCCGGCTTGTCCTGCGCCAGTAAAGAAGCTGCGGACAGCCACGAAAAACATGAAGAGGCACAAAGAAGCAGGGCTGCAGAGAAGTGATAGCGGCGGGTCATGGCGGGTCTCACAGGGGCGGGAGAGATGGGACGCCGACCATTGTGGCTTGTCGTGGGGGAGGCTTACCCCCATCCCACCGATTTTTTAGG
>SXOA01000168.1 GCA_005778405.1 Planctomycetaceae bacterium | reverse complement strand
GCACTGAAGACCTTACATTCAGTCCATTCAGCGCGCCAGGCTTAGCCACTGTTGAGAACAATTTGTCGTGGCGTTGTCATGGTGATGCGCTCACATTTACCAATCTAGAAGCTCGCAATCACTGCACTGCATGGACAGGAACGCTACTTCAACTTGCTCTTAAAACTCTCAATCTTCCCTTCCTGCAAAATGGGCAAAAACCGGTTCGGAATCGCCAGGATGAAGCAGGAAACACTCGTGGCATACAGCTCACCGTCGCGGCCGCCGACCTGGCCGCCGCCCCGGGCGCCGATGTTCCGCCAGACGCCGTTGGTTTGCGAGTTGTTGGCATCGATCACTTGCGAATCGACCAGATGGTCTCGCATTTTGGGATAGCTCTGCTGCCAATATTCGCCGTTCACCTGATAGAGGGCCTGGCCGACGTAATACAAGGTATAAGCGTCAAACGGCATCTGGCCGTCCCGGCTTTTCGGCTTAGGAATCTCGCGGATGGCGGCCGTGATGACCTCCATGTTCTTGCCGATTCTCCAGTCGTCGTATTGGCCGAATTCCTGCATGCAAACGACACCTGCCGCAGCCATCGCAATGGTCCCACCGCCGCCACCTTTGCCGTAAGTGAACTGACCGGGGAGCTTCATCAGCTCAGATTCAGGCAAGTTACGGTTGCCGACGGGCGAGTAATGCTCGCGGACGCTCTTGATGGCCAGGTCGATGACTTCCGGCGGCACTTCCAAGCCGCTATCGACCGCACTTCGCAAGGCTTTGGCCTGCATCACCGCCAGGCTCAGGTCATGGCCGTTCGCCTGCCGGCGGGCCTGATAATCCCAGCCGCCGTCCTCGCACTGGGTGTTGGCGATGAGCTTGAGGGCTCCGTCCAGGACCCGGTTCATCTTGCGGTCTTTGGTCGTCTGCATGCCGTGGGCCTGGCCGAGAACGAAAGTCGCAAGACCGTGGTTGTACATGTCCCGCTGGGCGTCGGAGATGTTGAGCAGCCCCGAAGGCTTGGCCCGGCTGATGACGAATTCCAAAGCCTTGTCGAGCTCTTTGCCGTATTTGCCGCGTCCGGGAGCGTGTCCGGCGGACATGAAGGCCAACGCCCCCATACTGACCAGTCCCAAGTCATTACAGCCCCAATTCCCTTCCGGACCCTGATTCTTGGCCAGCCACGCCAAGCCACGGTCGAGTGCCGCCTCGCTTTGCAGCGTGATTTCGTCTTCAGACTGGGCGCAGATCGGCCCGACGGCAAAGCTAACCGACAGCATGGAGATAAGGAGCAGCTTCCAGCGGCAGAGCATGAGTTTTCAGCGAGGTTGCAGGCGGATCGTTTGCCGCAATTCCTTTCGCAGCGGAGGGGGGTTCGAGACGGGCCACTACTTTATATGCTGCTATGGCAGGAAAAGCGAATCTGTTACGGGGAGGCCGAAAAGAGGGCAGAGGTTAAATGGTACAGGATCGCGAACCGATAAGCACCGGGCGATATCTCTAGAATCTCGCTACCCAGAGGGGGAGCTTGCAGAGAATAGTGGCCAATTTCTCCAGAATTACTCGGGTCGGACAGGATCCAATCTCTACCCTCTCGCAGTTCTCCCTTCAAACTGCTCCAGCAGGTCCGTCACAAACCGCTCCGAGTATCCTGCCAGGAAGCACCAGAAGATGAGCTTGGCATAATCGGTTCCCTGGCCATGGATGGCGAACAGCGCGGCGAGACCGTCGGTGGCGGCGGCTCCCTTGTCGGCGACGAACTTGGGAAACAGGTCGCCCGAAAGGAGTCCGGAAACGAACAGGATGTAGGTCAGACTCGCCAGGATTCCCCCGACGAGCGGCGACAGGCAGGTGTACACCCACGACTGCGCCATCAGCATCAAGTCTTCGTCCGGTAGCCGGCGAAGGCGCTTTTGCAAACCGACCAGGCCACCAAAAAAACCGACCGCCAGAGCCATCAGCGGAACAGCCCCGGCGAACAGTTTCCAATACACCAGGAAGCCGGCTGGAATGAAGATCAGCAACAGGACCCCCAGCGCAATGAACAGCCGATTGCTGACCTGCCGAATCAGCTTGAGCCTTTCGGGGGAGATCGGCGGCGTTGGAGTCGCGGGAGCATTGCTCATGAACTCCATCTTAATTGGAATCCGCCCCGTAGCTACAGACGGGCCGTCTGTAGGCTCCGTCTACTTCGGCAGCAGCGTGCAGATCAGCCGCTTGGCCTGGTGCGACGGTGGGAATTCCAGCTTCCCCACGTCGGCCAGGTCGGCGACGACCTTGTCCATCACTTTGCGGCCCTCTTCAATATGGGCCAATTCGCGGCCGCGGAAGACGACGGAGACCTGCACCTTGTCCTTGTGCAGCAGAAAGCCGCGGGCCTGCTTGACCTTGAAGTCCAGATCGTGCTCGCCCGTTTTGGGACGGAGCCGGATTTCCTTGAGCTTGGTGTGATGGGTCGTCTGGTGCGACTTCTGCTTTTTCTCGTACTTGTATTTCCCAAAGTCCATCACGCGGCAGACGGGGGGCCGCTCGTTAGGAGCCACCTCCACCAGGTCCAGACCTACGTCACGTGCGCGCCGCAAGGCTTCATCGACGGAAATAATTCCCAGTTGCGCCCCATCTTCGGCAATCACACGAACAGGGGAAATACGAATCTGCTCGTTAATGCGCGTCTTGATCTGGTCGATCGCTTTACCCTTTCCTGCAAACGAAATGGACATGCCCGCGGGTTTTCCTTCTGGCTGGTTCCCGCTCAGGCGGAAATTGGTTGAAAGTGCTTCCTCAAGAATATCGGATGATTGCGGGCGTTAGTCAAGATTGGCAAGGGAAATCCAGCCGATCGCCGGCTGCCGGCGGACAAGACGTGACCGTGGACTCCCTTGATTTTGAGCATTAGAATGCCCTGGCCATTTCCGGTAGAATCGGAAGTCCTGGGCAACGCGCTCCCTAAGCCGTGCTATCCATGTCCAAATCCCGCCACAAACGCCCAGGAACAGCACCGCCGTCTCGATTGCCCAGAGCATTCGGGCTTGTTGCGCTGGTTCTAGGTGCGTTTGCGATTACTTATGGAGTGGCCAAATCATGGCAGGGTAGCGCCGGCAGCGGCGACCCGAAAGCCGCGGCCGAAACACCGGCAGCTAACCCTACCCCTACGGGGACAACCGAACCTCCGCCCGGCATGGTTTGGATTCCCGGAGGCGAATTCTTGATGGGCTGCGAGGACCCGCGCGAAAAGATGTGCGGCGGACCCGATGCCATGCCCGATGCGCGGCCGATTCACAAGGTCCAAGTGGACGGCTTCTGGGTCGACCAAACTGAGGTGACCAACGAACAATTCGCCGCCTTTGTTGCGGCTACGGATTACCAGACCGTGGCCGAACGGACTCCCCGGGCGGAAGATTTTCCCGATGCACCTCCCGAGAATCTCGTCGCCGGTTCCGTGGTCTTTACGCCCCCCGACCATCCAGTCCCGCTCGACAACCATTTCCAATGGTGGGCCTATGTGCCTGGCGCGAATTGGCGTCACCCGACCGGCCCCGGCAGCACCATTGAAGGGCGGGAGAAATATCCCGTCGTGCAAATCGCCTTTCAAGATGCCGAAGCATACGCCAAATGGGCCGGCAAACGCTTGCCAACCGACGCCGAAGGGGAGTTCGCCGCGCGCGGCGGAAAGGAAGGGCAGACAGCTCCCTGGGGAGACGAGCTCACGCCCGATGGCAAATGGATGGCGAACATCTGGCAAGGGAAGTTTCCGGTGAAGGACACCGGGGAGGATGGCTTTGCGGGGCTCGCACCGGCCGGCAAGTTTCCGGCGAGCGGTTATGGCTTGTTCGACATGGCGGGCAATGCCTGGGAATGGTGTAGCGACTGGTATCGCCCCGACACTTTCGCGCGGCAAACGCTGGGCGGCGGAATTGTTCGCAATCCAGAGGGGCCCGCCTCCAGCTACGACCCAGCCGAGCCCGGCCAGCCCAAGCGAATCCATCGCGGCGGCTCATTCCTCTGCACCGATCAATACTGCACCCGCTACATGACCGGCTCGCGCGGCAAAGGAGAAGTCGATACCGGCAGCGACCATCTGGGCTTTCGCTGCGTGAAGGGGAGCAAGTAGCTTCCGTGGTTCAAGAAACAACGCGGCCCGCATGAGGGTTTTCTCAGCGGGCCGGCTGTTAGCGCGATGAAGGTACGTTAGGAACAGGTTGCCCTCCGCCCGAATTGGGCAGACGGGCAGGGAATCACGGGAGAATCTTCGACGTGTCGTCAAGCACGGCCTTGATGCCGTCTTTATTCAGCTTGCCGGGGGCGAAGGCGTGATTCGCTTTCACCGTTTGACCGACCCAAAGCAGGACGGTCACTTCCGCATCCTTACTGACCTTGTAGGAATCCGGTCCGTCGGCGTTCGCAAACGTGGTCAAGGGGATGTTCTTGATCCCCTCCTTCTTGGCCACCTCTTTGAGCCGGGCCTCGCTGGCTGCCGGGTCTTCCGACAGAATGACCACGAAGGACGCCATCTTCTTGTCTTTATTCGCACCAACCTTCTCATCCAATTGCTTGACCAAACTGGCCAAGTCGTCCGTTAGCTTGCGAGCCATGATCGCAACCACGGGACGTCCGCCATACGCTCAGCGATAGCAGAGATCATTGCCGGCCTTGGGGCCGGTTACATCGTGCACTTCAAAATAGCCGGCTTTTTCGCCGACCTGAAGGCTCGACTTCAAATCCGCCGCCACCGCGGCCGCACAAGCGGCCATCACGGCAATCGGCGCCAAATACCGTTTCATAAAAACCTCCTTCTAAGGTGAAAGGAAACAACCCTCACCGCGCGTGTTCAGAGTATAGACATTATTCGGCTGTGGCGCAAGTGAATTCTGGAGAAAAAGAACCGGCCGTGCCTAACTCCCTGGAATCCGTGACAACCAGCCAAAGTTGCCCCCTTCACGAAGAGTGCCAGATTCTGCTGCCGGATGCACGCGAATCTCGCCGCTAGCTAAAATGATTGCCTTCAGGCATTCGCTTCCGCAGTCGTCAGATTGACCGCAGCGCAGCGGCTGCGACAGCCCGATTTGACCCGCTAAGACAGGCCGCTGCGGAAACGGCCGCTGCGCCGCGAGAACCGACAGCAGCCACACCAAGCTGCGAAGATGGTCTCGCCAAAGAAACTCTGCTCGCCCAGGCGGCAGTAAAAGAGACCGCCGCGCCGACGGCGCTCGCGCCAGGGAAGCATACCATCGTGTACGAGTTCATATCCGATGAAGCGAAACCCGGGACGGGCGGTAAGTCCAACATCATCATTAACGGCAAGAATGCCGCCCACGGGAAGATCCCCAAGACCCAGCCGTTCGCATTCTCCGCCGATGAAGGAGCGGATTTGGGTGAGGATGGCGAAACGAGTGTGTCGCCGGACTACAAGCAGGGGACAACAAGTTCACGGGCAAGATTCAGAAAGTGACGATCGAGTTGAAGTAACCGTCAGCTTCGTTAATATGATGAGGGAGAGACTGAACCAATCAACCACAGAAACGATTCAACCATGAAAACCACACGCACACAAAACGTCATGGCAGCGCTCGTGTGCGCGCTGGCGTTTATCACCTTGAACATTGGGCAAGCTGCCGAAAAACCCAACATCGTTTTCGTGCTGATGGACAACCTCGGTTATGGCGAGGTGGGCTGCTACGGCGGCGGTATCCTCCGGGGGGCGCCGACGCCGCGCATTGACAAGCTCGCCGCAGAAGGCACTCGCCTGCTCAACTTCAATGTCGAGGCGCAGTGCACGCCGAGCCGCTCGGCCATCCTTACCGGACGCCACGCCATTCGCAGCGGCACGCACTCCGTGCCGTTCCCCGGCCAACTTGACGGATTGACGCAGTGGGAAGTCACCATCGCCGAACTGCTCTCCGGTCAGGGCTACACCACTGCCCACTTCGGCAAGTGGCATCTCGGCAGTGACCAGAGCCGGTTGCCTACCAGCCAAGGGTTTGACGAGTGGTTCGGCATCCCGCGCACGACCGATGAAGCCCTCTATCCGTCCGCACCCGGATTCGCTAAATCCGGCGTCGAGCCGGAACACATCATGGAAGGAAGGAAAGGCGAGAAGAGCCGCAATCTTGAGGTTTATGACCTCAAACAGCGCCGCCTCATTGACGCCGAGATTACGCGCCGCACCGTGGACTTCATGAAGCGCAGCGTGAAAGCTGGAAAGCCGTTCTACGCCTATGTTCCGTTCACGCTCGTCCATTTGCCCACGCTGCCGCACCCGGATTTTGCCGGGAAGACTGGTTTCGGCGATTTCCCGGACGCGCTGGCCGAGATGGATTTCCGCGTCGGCCAACTCCTGGATGCCGTGGATGAACTTGGAGTGCGCGACGACACAATCTTCGTCTTCACCTCCGACAATGGTCCCGACCCGACGTTTCCGCATCAGGGCAGTTCCGGCCCGTGGCGCGGCTACTACTTCACGCACATGGAAGGCTCGTCTCGGACACCGTTCATCATCCGCTGGCCGGGAAAAATTCCCGCCGGTCGTGTGAGCAATGAAATCGTTCACGAGATGGACACTTTCACAACGTTCGCCAAGCTCGCCGGCGCATCTATGCCGCAAGACCGCCCTATCGACGGCGTTGACCAGACCGATTTCCTGTTAGGAAAGAAAGACGCCTCGAACCGCGAAGGCATCCTGCTGTTCTGCGCGGACCGCCTTCAAGCCGTGAAGTGGCGCAATTGGAAGCTGCATCTTTACAACGAGCAGCGCGATTGGTTCACGCCACTGCAGAAGCTCGGCACGCCGAAGCTCTTTAACCTCATCCTCGATCCCAAGGAAGAATATCCGGTGACGGTCGAAAACACCTGGGCCGTCGAACCCATGACGAAGATGATGGCGAAATTCGAGATGAGTACACGGAAGTACCCGATCATCGCGCCCGGCACGCCCGATCCGTACTCGCCGCCGAAGTGAAATGAACAATCCAACAACCGCTGAAAAGACCACAACCGTGAAAACCAAACATAGACAAAACCTCCTGGCCGTCGTGCTATCTTGCGCGCCGGCCACGCTCGCGATCTTCGCGGCGGTTGCCCCGGCGTCCGCGGAAGAGAGCCGCCTAACCGCGAAAATGATCCAGGACAGGGACTTCCCCTCCCGATCCAATACCGAGGCGGGGCAACGAATCCTGGCGAGCGCGCCGCCGGACGTGCCGGGCCATCGACAGTTCATGGGTTTCATGTTCGCGGTCCTGGAGGGCAAGTCCAAGGCCCTCCCCTTCACGCCACCCGTGCCGGAGAACGTGAGCGCACATCCGGATCTGACTTACCTGACGGTCGGCAAGAAGGAGTTGAAGCTCGACCTCTATCGCCCCAAGGCAACAGCCAAACCGGCTCCGCTGGTGGTGTTGATTCACGGCGGTTGCTGGATGGACGGTTCGCGCAAGGAAATGGGCTTCTACGCTGTCAACCTGGCCCGGCTGGGTTACGTCACGGCATCGGTGGACTATCGTCTCTCGGAGGAGGCGCCCTACCCAGCCGCTGTCGAAGACATGCGCGCGGCGATCCAGTGGCTCACGGATCACGCCGCCACGTACAACATCGACCCTGAACGCATCGCAATCATGGGCGGCTCGGCTGGCGGTCATCTGACCGAGTATCTCGGCTACTCCGCCAACACTCCCACCAAGGGGCATCCGCAAGGAGTAGGGCCGAAAGTGAAGGCCATCATCCCGTTCTACGGCTGGAGCGACCTCACGGACCCCTCAGTGAACTACCAGTACTACATGGAGCTTTTCCTCGGCAAGAAATACGCAGACGCTCCCAAACTGTACGAAGAGGCATCGCCAATCACTCATGTTGATAAGGGCGATCCGGCGACGCTGCTATTGCATGGCACCATCGACACCATTGTTCCCATCACCCAGGCGGAAAAGCTGGCGAAAAAGCTGGAGACGAACAAAGTGCCTTTTGTTTATGCGCCGTTCAAGGGTGGCTACCACGGTTATGATATGTTCACGGACGCGAATCCCGGTGTGATGTATTTAATCGAGCACTTTCTGGCCGAGTATTTGGCGAAGTGACTTTCGTTAGAAATCGATCCTCGCCCGCAGGCCGACAAGCACAGATG
>SXOA01000167.1 GCA_005778405.1 Planctomycetaceae bacterium | reverse complement strand
CCTCTCCCAAGGGGAGAAGGGAGATCGGGCAAAGTTTACCGGCAGAAGCTGCCGATAATCGTCGGCAGCGCTCCTGAAGGGTGTCTCCTTTCCTCCATCCTCGTCTCACCCATCATGTCCCAGCCGGAAGCCGATTCCACGAGGTCTGCTTCCGGTCCAGCGGGATCCATGGCCTTTGAGTCGCCGCTGCGGAATCTTCCCCCCTATGCTCGCAGCCTGCTGCGAATCAGCGTGCCGGTGATGGTGACGCTGGCCACAACTCGGCTCTCTTTGCAGCGCATCCTGAAGCTCGGTCCCGGCTCAATTGTGCCGCTGGAAAAATCGTGCGAAGATCCGCTGACGCTGCAAGTCGGCAACCACGACCTGGCCGTCGGCGAAGCCGTCAAGGTCGGCGACAAATTCGGCCTGCGGATCAACTCGATGGTTATGCCGGAAGAGAAGTTCCTCGCCATTCGTGGGAAGCGGGAAGCAAAAAGTTAAGTCGCTCCCTTCATATTCAGCCATCGGGCCTCTCGTTTATTCCTCCCCAGCTCTGCGAAGGCATTGGGCAAATCGAATCGGGTCAGCACATCGGGGAGCAGTGTAGAAAGGGGCCAGGCGTAGTCTTCGGATTCGGCAATCTCTTGGTAAGACTTCAACCCTTCCAGAAAGGTGACTTCCGTTACCAACTCGGACAAAAGTGCCGCGAAAGCGGACGGGATGGTACCCCAGCCCTTGGCGAGCAAATGCACCTCGCGATGGCCGGCGGCGCGCAGGAAGTCGAGCACACAAAGAACATCCAGCGTCTTCTGGCCAACGTACGGCTTGTCGAGCATTAGCGCGTGGATGGCGTAGAAATAGTCGCTGCCATAGGGTGTGAGAAACTGATCGCTGCCGCAGGTGTCGGGGCGGGATTCGCCGATGCCGCGAACGTCGCAGGCGTAGAAGGCCCGATCAGGAAATTTGCCCAGCCAGTCCTTAATGGCCGGTTCTTCCCGCATTTCCACGTCGGCGGAGTGGTGCGAGACATAGAGTAGCGCGGGGCTGGGATCCTGCGGCGGACGCGAGATATGTGACTGGTTCCCCAATCGCGTGACGACCGCAAACACGCCCGGCTCTGTTTCGACGGCATAGGTCGTCGCGTGCGGCCGCGGATAGTTCCGCGATTTGAGGCCACGCAGGATGCGGAATTCCGGCGGCTCCGTGGCGGTTGGCGGTAGTTGCAGCACGGAAGTAACTGCCTTCGTCAGTTCGTCACCTTTCAGTGGCTTACGGGCCACAGCGAGTTCCATCGCGCGGTCTTTAGTGAACGAGAAGACGGTCCGCGATTTGAGCTCCGCAACCTGGCCGTGCGGCGTGCATTGCAGTGTCTCGTCCTTCTCAATCGTCAGGGCCGGCTCCGTCTCGGCATCCGAAATCTTCGTGACGCGGTTGAAGAAGCGGTACATTGCCTCCCGATTTTCCTGAGAATAGCCGTGGTCCGTCGGGCCAATGTGGAGTTGGATGTTGTCTGCCGCTCCCAGCAGGGTGTAGAGCCGCTTGAGCCGGGCGAAAGCTTCCTGCGAGCCGCGGACGTCGAAGAAATCGCGCTCCTTGGCCAGAATGATGATGGGCTTGGGAGCCATTGCCGCTAGAAAGTCGTCGTGATCGAGCCCCAGGCCGATGGCCCGCGGTGGGCACTGTTCCGTGTCGGCGGGGAGCTCGTTTTCCAGGTTGCGGCGAAAGGTGGTGACGAAGCAAGCCGGGGCCCCCATCGTCCAGCGCGGTTCCAAGCCGCAGAGCCAGGTGGTCATTGTTCCGCCGCCGGAGTTGCCGGTGATGCCGACGTGCCTCTGGTCCACTTCTTCCCGCGTCAGCAAATAATCAAGCGCCCGAATGCCGTCCCAGGCTCGCCACATGCCAAAGAATTCGCCGACCAGGAACTGCTGGTTGCCGGCATAGAGATGCTCGCTGACGCCGATGCCCTTTTTCGCTTTGAGAGCCGCATCGACATATTGCAAGCGTTCTCCCTGGCCAATCGGATCGAAAATGAACGTGACGTATCCTTGCCTCGCCAACCCCTGTGCAAAGGACTGATAAGCTTCCGCCGCTTTGCCGTTGGCGGAATGGCCGCAGACGCCAACAACCCCCGGCAGCGGGCCCTTGCGTCCCTGCGGCAGGTACAGATTGCCCGTAACGAGGAATCCTGGGCGACTTTCGAAGATGACCTTTTCGATCTTGTAGGCGTCGCGCTCCACCGTGCCGGTGATTCGGGCGTTGAGCGGCGTCCGCTCGGGATTGGGGCCGAAGGATTGGCGGATTTTTTCGCGCACCGACGTGACATAGGCCTGTGCATCTTCCTTGGTTTGGAGCGCGCCCTTGGCTTTCAAGGCCGCTGCTTCCGCTTCTTTCACACGGGCGACGAAATGTTCTTGAACCATCCGCGAGAAGCGGTTCAGAGGGGGCAACTCGCGGCGGGCAGGTTCCCCGGATCCTTTCGGTTCCTGGGCGTGTAGGGACAACGAGGAGAACGGCGCAAGCCCCGAGATTCCCAGGGCAGAGCAAGCCGACCAGCGGAGCAATTCACGGCGGGAATAATGTACAATAGTAGACATGGCGAGCCTCGGAGAATCGCAGTGGCAACGGGAAGGGAACTGGATAGGTTAACCGATGAAGATAGGGCTTACACAGTCCCAATCAGGCACGGAGGAAAGCGAAGCGAAGAAGAAAATCAGAGCAGGTTCCCTGGCAGGTACTCAAAGCATAGAGATCATTCGTGCGTTACGCCGAGCTGCATTGCAAAACGAATTTCTCATTCCTCGTGGGAGCTTCTCACGCGGAGGAGCTGGTACTGCGCGCCAAGGAACTGGGATATCACGCCTTGGCGGTGACGGATACCAATTCGCTGGCCGGCGTTGTCCGGGCGCATGGGGCGGCTAAGGAACATGGGCTGAAATTGCTGATCGGCGCGGAGCTGACACCCGTGGATGCTCCCGCCGTCGTCGTCTGGGCGACCGACCGCAAAGCGTATGGCCGACTCTCGCGGCTGCTGACCGTGGGCAGGCGGCGAGCGGAAAAAGGACAGTGCATCCTCACCCTGGAAGACATTGCTGAGCACTCCGATGGCCTCATCGCCGGAGTTCTTCCTCAGTCCCCAGCCCCTAGCCCCCAGCCCCTCTCCGCCTACCGCGACATCTTCGCCGACCGGGCCTACCTCCTTGCCGAGCTCTTCCGCGGACCCGACGATTCCCAGCGCTTGGCCGAGTTAGCCGCGCTGTCAAAAAAGGCGAAGCTGCCTCTCGTCGCTGCCGGCGATGTCCATTACCACTCTCCCGCCCGCCAGCCGCTGCACGAAGTGCTGACGGCAGTGCGGCTGGGGACGACCGTGGCGGAAATCGGCGAGGATCGGTTTCCTAACGCTCAGCGGCATCCGCGGAGTATTGAGGGAATTGCGAAGGCATTTTCCGCTGTGCCCGGCGCTCTACAGCGCACCCTTGAAATCGCCGACCGCTGCCAGTTCTCGCTCGATGAGTTGAAGTACGAATATCCCGAGGAGCTCGCTCCGCTCGGCCTCACTCCCCTCGAGTTTCTGAAGCAGCTTACCTGGAACGGAGCTGCCTGCCGCTATCCCGCGGACGTTCCCGAGAAAGTCCAGCGGCTGGTTCAGCATGAGTTGCAACTCATCGAGGAACTCAAGTACGAGGCGTATTTTCTCACCGTCTGGGACCTGGTCCGCTTCGCCCGTTCGCGGGATATCCTT
>SXOA01000166.1 GCA_005778405.1 Planctomycetaceae bacterium | reverse complement strand
TTTCGATTTCGTCGAGCAGCACCACGGCATAGGGACGGCGGCGGATTTTTTCCGTAAGCTGGCCACCTTCTTCATAGCCAACGTACCCCGGCGGAGCGCCGATCAGCCGGCTGACGTTGTGCTTCTCCATGTATTCGCTCATGTCGATTTGGATGAGGGCATCCGCATCGCCAAACATGAACTCGGCCAGGCTCTTGGCGAGGAGCGTTTTGCCCACGCCGGTCGGCCCGGCGAATACGAAGCAGCCGGCGGGCCGCTTGGGGTCCTTGAGGCCGCTGCGGCTGCGGCGGACGGCCTTGGCAATCGCCTTGACCGCCTGCTCCTGGCTGATGACTTTTTTGTGCAGCTCGTCTTCCATTTTCATGAGCCGCAGGCTGTCCTCGGTGCTCATGCGGGTGAGCGGGATGCCGGTCATCTTGCTGACGACTTCGGCTATCACTTCCTCGTCCACCACGCCATCGGTCTCGCGCGACTTGTCGCGCCATTCGCGGGTGATGGTATCCTTCTTCTTGCGGAGCTTGTCCGCCTGGTCCCGGAGCGAAGCGGCCTTCTCGAAATCCTGATTGGCGACCGCCTCTTCCTTCTCCTTGTTGAGTCGTTCGACTTCTTCGTCGATCTCCTTGAGATCCGGCGGCTTGGTCATGGCCCGCAGGCGGACCCGGGCACCGGCTTCGTCGATAACGTCAATGGCTTTGTCGGGGAGACAGCGGGCGGTGATGTACCGCTCCGAGTATTCGACGGCAGCCAGCAAGGCGTCGTCGGTGATTTGCACGCGGTGATGATCCTCGTACTTTTCGCGAAGTCCCTTGAGAATCAGCACCGTCTCGTCCTTGCTGGTTGGCTCGACGATGATTTCCTGGAAGCGACGGGCGAGGGCCGAGTCCTTCTCGATGTACTTGCGATATTCATCGAGGGGGGTGGCTCCGATGCACTGGATTTCGCCGCGGGCCAAGGCGGGTTTCAAAACATTGGCCGCGTCGATGGCACCCTCGGCACCACCGGCACCGACGAGAGTATGAAGCTCGTCGATGAAGAGGATGGTGTTCTTGGCCCGGCGGACTTCGTTCATGACCGCTTTGATGCGTTCTTCGAACTGGCCGCGGTATTTGGTACCGGCAACCATCATGGCCAGGTCGAGCACGACAATCCGCTTGTCGCTGAGGATCTCCGGAACGTTGCCGCTGACAACTCGCTGGGCGAAACCTTCGACGATGGCCGTTTTGCCGACGCCCGCTTCGCCGAGGAGAACGGGGTTGTTCTTGGTGCGGCGGCAGAGGACCTGTGTCGCCCGTTCGATTTCTCGTTCGCGGCCGATGACAGGGTCAAGCTTTCCTTGGCGGGCAAGCTCAGTCAGGTCGCGGCCAAAGCTGTCCAGAGCCGGAGTCTTGGACTTGCCGCTGCGGCCAGAACTTTGCGATTCGCCCCCGCCGCCGCTGGAAACGCCAGCCGCCTCGCGACCACCACGTCCACCGGTTTCGCCGCCACCTTCTCCTTCCAAGCCGTGGCCGAGCAGGTTGAGGACTTCCTCGCGGACCTCTTCCAGCTTGAGGCCGAGATTCATGAGAACCTGGGCGGCGACGCCTTCCTGTTCCCGGAGCAGTCCGAGCAGGATGTGCTCGGTGCCGACGTAGTTGTGATTAAGGTTGCGGGCCTCTTCCATCGAATACTCGATGACCTTCTTGGCCCGCGGCGTCTGCGGGAGCTTGCCCATCGTGACCATCTCGGGCCCCGACTGCACGAGCTTTTCAACTTCGAGGCGAATTTTGCGGAGATCCACGTCCAGGTTTTTCAGCACATTCGCAGCGACGCCGGAACCTTCCTTGACGAGGCCAAGTAGAATGTGCTCGGTGCCGATGTATTCATGGTTGAACCGCTGGGCTTCCTGATTCGCAAGCTGCATCACTTTGCGGGCGCGGTCGGTAAAGCGTTCGTACATGGTTGGTTTCCTTGGTGCCGGGTCTTTTCTTCCGGGCGAGTTGTGGGGTGCATCCTGCGGATGAGTTACTTCTGGCAACTCCGGTCTTCGTGTTGTCTTGGTTGTATGTATCTAAATCGCTGGTTGTTGCTGGTCTGCAGCAATTGTTTACTGTTGGGGCCTTTTCGCCAAGTGGCTACTGTTTGTCGGCGCTGGAGTTCTGCCTTTAGGCGGCCCGAGTTAGTGGTGGTTCGCCCTCGCAGGCGCTGCGGGACAGTTTGAGTTCGCTTGCTATTTCCATGCGCCAAGTCGCTGCTTGCGGCAATTCACTCAATTCGTTCAGGTGATGCATTGCTTCTTCATTGCGACCGTGGCGGCGGCAAAGTGTCGCCAGGAGCAGTCGAACTTCGGCATCACCGGGACAGGTTTCCAGAATTTGCGTCAGCAAGCTTTCAGCCTGGCTCAGGTGTCCTTTCAAATACTCCGTTTGAGCCTGCATCAGCAGGCGGTTGGCGTCATCATTGGGCGGCGTCTGCTTTGCGGCTTCCACCGACAGAAACTTGGCTGTGGAGCGGGCCGCGACAATCCAGAACCATAGCACCAAAATCCACACTGCTGCGGGGACTAACCAAGGGGCCAAACCTCGCGACAGCAGTTGGGGCCAGATGAACGTCGTTATCAAGGCATAATTGAGTAGACCCCCAAAAGCCGTAGCAGTCGCCAGACCTCGCCCGCTCCCCCGGAGCCATAGGGAGGCCAGGCCAGGCCAAAGCAACCACAGGGCATCTCTTCGCATCCTTTGCGCTCCAGAATCCATTCGCGAATTGCGGCCATTCAGGGCCGCGAAATTCTAACTCCCAGAATCCGACTGGGCAAGGCAAGTTCAAGCCGTATTTGGAGTTGCGGCGAATGGGGCAGCCTAAATCCGAACTCGGCGCTGCAAAACCCGCAAGCAAACCAGATTAACCGCGATAAACTGTTCTCGTTACAATGGGAATCCTTTCACTTCAACTGCCAAATTGGTGCCCAAACTGGACCTTGGCACTGTTAAATGCAATCAGTGTGCCAGCCGTATTCTTCGATGCAACCCAATCTTCCAGCCGACCACATGGCCGCCCTGCGGATCATGGACGCCAATTTCAACCGGGCGAACGAGGCCTTGCGCGTCCTGGAAGAGTATTGCCGTTTCGGGCTCAGTGATGGACATCTGACAAGATGCTGGAAAGAGTTGCGGCACTCGCTAGCGAACGTTCATGCGGCTTTGCCCGTTGCCGACCTGCTTCATTCTCGCGATACCGCCGGCGATGTGGGAACGGCTGTCAAAACGGACCAGGAGCAGAGCCGCGGTTCCATCCGCCATGTAGCCCAGGCGAGTTGCAAACGACTGGAACAGGCGCTCCGGTCTCTGGAGGAGTATGCCAAAGTCCTCAGCCTGCCAGCGCGCGAAATCGAGGCGCTGCGTTATCAGTCCTACACCTTCGAAAAGGCAACGCTGCTCACAGCCAATAGCCAGCAGAAGCTGGCAGGAGCTTGGCTGTATGTTCTGATGGATGGTGGCGAATCCGCCGAGGCGTTTGCAAGGCTTGCGCTCGAAATCTGTCAGTCGGGGGCGGACATCGTGCAACTGCGCGAAAAAGAGATGGCCGACAGCGAATTGCTGGAACGGGCAAAAATCCTGCGGCGGATTTCTCGCGAAAGCGGCACGCTCTTCATCATGAATGACCGGCCGGACCTCGCTTTTCTGGCGGATGCCGACGGTGTTCATGTCGGCCAGGAAGAGTTGTCCATCCAGGACGTCCGCCGCATCGTCGGCCCGGAGATGCTCATCGGCCTCTCCTCACACTCCATCGACCAGGCCCGCGCCGCCGTACTTGCCGGCGCGAGCTACATCGGCTGCGGCCCCACGTTTCCCTCCGGCACGAAACACTTCGACCACTTCCCCGGCCTCGCATTCCTCCGCGAAGTCGCCGCCGAAATCAGCCTGCCGGCGTTTGCGATTGGGGGAATCACGCTGGAAAACCTGGAGGAAGTGCTAGGAACGGGGATGAAACGGGTGGCGGTGGGAGGCGTGGTGATGACGAGCAAGTCTCCTGCCCAAATACTTCGGAGCCTTGCGGTGAAACCAGCGGCAATTTGAGATTCCGACTGGTTGCCCCAATCTCTAACCCCGTTGTCAGCCCCCATCCCTTCCTTATACTACTCAGAGTGTGGATTTGACTCGATTTTAACGCCAGACTGGGCGGCCAAAAGCGGCTGCCGGGGGCTGGTTTGCTTCGGCGGCGGCTGTCTTGATGCCGCCCCTTTGGAAAGGTCTTCGTGAAAGCGGATACCCCTGCTGCAGGCGCTAACTACTTGGCGCGTCATGAGTTCCTGATTCGCCGGCTCCATTCTCTCTCCGGCCTGATTCCCGTCGGCGCGTATATGGTGGTCCATCTGCTGACCAACGCCAGCGTGCTGGACAGCGCTGCGTCGTTCCAGCGGAATGTCTATTCGATTCACAGCTTCGGCAAGATGCTGCCGGTGATCGAGTGGGTCTTTATCTTCATCCCGCTGCTGTTCCATGCCATCTTTGGCGTGGTCATCATCCGGGGCGGCCTCCCCAACAGCAGCACCTACAAATACACCAGCAACGTCCGCTACACCCTGCAGCGGGCAACCGGAATGATAGCCTTCGCCTTCATCATGTGGCACGTCTTCCACATGCACGGCTGGATTCACACGGACTGGTGGATGCACAACGTGGCCGAGCCTCTCGGCGGCGGCCAATTCAAGGCGTTCAACGCCGCCTCCACCGGGGCGCTGGCGATGCGGATGAGCATCATCGTGCCGGTCCTTTACGCCATCGGTGTCCTTTCCTGTGTCTTTCACCTGGCCAACGGCATCTGGACGTTCGGCATCACCTGGGGCCTGTGGGTCACGCCGCAATCCCAGCGGCGGGCGAACTTCGCCTGCGCCGCCTTTGGCGTCCTCCTCGCGGTCGTTGGCCTTTCCGCCCTTGGCGGCTTTGCGGCCAAGGTCGATGTGGAAGAGGCGCGGAAGGTTGAAGAGCAGATGCGCAAGGCCAAGCTGGCCGCGGGTGAAATCACTGAGGATGAGCATAAGATTGCCAAGCCGAAAGAAGCCCCTAAAGAAACCGCCAAGGCGGAGACAACCTCACCCTCTCCAGCCACCAAATCCGGCGACTAACCCATTCTGCAATCTGCCTTCTCCAATCTGCCTTCCCCCTGACCTCCGCCCTCTAACCTCTGACCTCTTTCAATGGCTAAGCAACGCGTGATGGTTGTCGGCGGTGGACTGGCTGGTCTGGCTGCCGCGATGAAGCTCGCCGAAATCGGCATCGATGTGGACCTGATGAGCCTGGTCCCTGTCAAGCGTTCGCATAGCGTCTGCGCCCAAGGCGGCATCAACAGTTGCAATGATGTAACGCGGCAGCAGGGGGACAGCGAGTGGCTCCACTTCGACGACACGGTCTACGGCGGCGACTTCCTGCAGCATCAGCCGCCGGTCAAGGAAATGTCTTACTGGGGACCGAAGGTCATTGAATTGCTCGACCGTCTTGGCGTCACGTTCAACCGCACGCCGGAAGGTTTTATCGACCGCCGGCGATTCGGCGGCACAATGTTCAAACGAACCGCCTTCGCCGGCGCGACCACCGGCCAGCAGCTCCTCTATGCGTTGGATGAGCAGGTCCGCCGCTGGGAGACGGAAGGCAAAATCAAGAAGTACGAATTCTGGGATTTCCTCGGCCCCATCCTCGACGATAACGGCGTCTGCCGCGGCTGCGTGGGGCAAGACCTGGTGACGATGGAAATCCGCTCCTTCCCCGCTGACGCCGTCATTGTCGGCAGCGGCGGACCGGGCCTCATCTATGGCCGCTCCACCATGTCGATGGTCTGCACGGGCTCTGCCGCCAGCCGCTGCTTTCAGGTGGGCGCAAAGTTCGGCAATGCGGAATTCATTCAAGTACATCCCACGGCTATTCCTGGCGCGGACAAGCTCCGCCTCATGAGCGAATCAGCCCGCGGCGAAGGGGGCCGCGTCTGGGTGCCCCGCAAGCCGCAGGACGCTCGCGACCCGCTAACCATTCCGGAAGGGGAACGCTATTACTTCCTGGAAGAGCGCTATCCGAAGTACAAGAACCTTGTGCCGCGAGACATCGCCACCCGCGAAATCTTCGACATCTGCGTCAACGAAGGGTTGTCCGTCGAGAAGGATCGGCTCGCCGTCTATCTCGATCTGACGCACATCTCCAAGAAGGAGCTCGATCGCAAGCTGGGGGGTATTCTCGACATCTACGAGAAGTTCCAAGGAGTCGATCCCCGCACCACTCCGATGAAGATCTTCCCCGCCGTTCATTACTCGATGGGTGGATTATGGGTCGATTACAAAAAGAGCGCGGACGGCGGGTTGCAGATCGGCTCGCCGCAGAACCAGGTGACGAACATCCCGGGCCTGTACGCCATCGGAGAGTGCGACTATCAGTACCACGGAGCGAATCGACTCGGGGCCAATTCCCTTCTCTCCTGCATCTTCAGCGGCCTGATCACCGCTCCAGGCATCGAAACGCTTCTCAAGGGGCAAAAGCAATCCGCCGCCGATTTGCCGTCTTCGCTGTTTGAAAGTGCCGTCAAGCAGCACAAATCGCGGCACGATGCCCTGCTCAAGCGGGCCGGCGGGGGCGAGAATCCTTACCTGATTCATCAAGAGCTCGGCGATATCATGACCAAGGCGGCTACAGTCGTTCGCCGCAACGATCAGCTCGAAGACGCTCTTAGCAAAGTGCATGACCTTTACGCCCGCGCCAAAAAGTGCTCCCTGTCTGATAGCGGGAACTGGACGAACCAGAACGTCGTTTTCACCAAGGCCCTGCTCGACATGTTCCCGCTCGCTTTCTGCATTCTCAAAGGTGCATTGCAGCGGGACGAGTGTCGCGGCGCTCATTACAAGCCGGCCTTCGCCATGTCGGGCCTCAAGGCCACGGAACCGGTCGAGCGGCGGAAGGAAGCCGAAGCCTGGTGCGACAAGTTTGATGAGAACAACAAGAAGTGGCTTAAGTCTTCCGTGGCAAGCTGGGCCGGCGACGACGTGGAAATCGCTTACGAAGACGTCGATACCACGCTCATTCCCCCGCGTCCGCGACTGTACGGTCTGGTTGGTTCCGACGAAATTGAAAAAGTCTGGAAGGAACGTCAGGCGGTGAAAGACGCCGCTTCCAACGGCAAAGGCAATGGATCGATATCCAGCAAAGCGGCTCCAGCTGCCGCTAAGTAAGTGGGGTAGGCTTCCAGCCTGCCCAGAAAAATCTGCGAATCAAACACTCATCGCAAATCATGTCCCACACTCATAACGGCAATTCCGATCCAGCTTCTGCCGACCACGGCCATGACGGCCACGCTCACGCCGCGCCGGATTCGTTCGAAGTCCGTGTCCTGCGACAGGACGCCCCCGGCCAGCCCAGCTATTGGGAACGGCACAAGGTGAAGTATGAGCCGGACATGAACGTGATCAGCGTGCTCCAGCGGATTGCTGCCCGGGCCACGGCCAGCGACGGCAAAAAGGTCTCTCCGGTCGCCTGGGATTGCAATTGCCTGGAGGAAGTCTGCGGCGCTTGCACGATGGTTATCAACGGCAGGGTGCGGCAAAGCTGCTCCGCTCTGGTGGACAAGCTGCTCGCTGACCGTGCCGGTGAAATCGAACTCCAGCCGATGACGAAATTCCCGGTCGTCCGCGATCTGGTGGTCGACCGCAGCCGGCTCTTCCGGGCGCTGCAAAAGGTCAAGGGCTGGATTCCAGTCGACGGATACATTGACATGGGCCCCGGCCCACGGCAGAGCCCTTCGGATCAAGAGACAGCCTATCCCCTCTCCGAATGCATGAGTTGCGGCTGCTGTTTGGATGCCTGCCCACAATACCTCAAAACCGAGGTCGAGCGGCACGACGGCGAAACCGACGAGCAGTTTGAAGCTCGCCGGGCAGCCACTTACGACAAGGCCTTCATCGGAGCTCACGCCATCAGCCAAGCGATGCTTTTCAACACCCACCCCACCGGCCAGAACAACGCTGGCGAGCGGCTCGACGCTCTGATGGAGGAAGGGGGCATCCAGGTCTGTGGAAATGCCCAGAACTGCGTTTCGGTCTGTCCCAAGAAGATCCCTCTCACCACCAGCATCGGCCGGGCCGGGCGGGCCACGACGGTGCACTCGATCAAGAAGTGGTTTGGAGCGTAGCGACACGCGGCCCGCGTGTCAGCTTCTTACATTTGACGGTATTCACCGCAATTCAAGCGGACACGCGAGCCGCGTGTCGCTACGGCTACTCCCCTCGAAAATCCGCCGGGTCCAGCCACAACTCCGTGCCATGAGGCACTGACTCCTCATCGTGGTTCTTCAGCAAACAGAAATAACCCTCTTCGCGCTTGGCGGCATCCAGCGGCCGGGTGATGGCGGCAATCGCCGTGACGGAAGTGCCGTCCGGCCGCTTGAGCGTGACCCGGATTCGCGTAATCTGCGCGGTGCGAACCACCAGCGGCACGGGAAACGGATTTTCGACGAGAAGCCACTCGCCGCTCCGAACGCTTTGCACTTGCGTAGCCGTGGTCAGCAGAATCTGGCTCATGGCTTCCATCCTAGCCATGAGCCTCTCGAAAGGGAACAATGCGGTAATGTCCCTCTTCGCCCAATCTGAAAAGCAGAATTTCACGCGCGTTCAGCCCCTGGCGGCCCGGATGCGGCCAGCGAATCTGGACGAGTTTGTGGGGCAGACGCACTTTCTCGGCGAGGGAAAACTTCTCCGCCGACTTCTGAAAGCGGACCGACTCAGTTCGGTGATTTTCTACGGCCCCCCCGGCAGTGGCAAAACGACGCTGGCCCGCCTCCTCGCCACCGAGAGCCGCAAGAAGTTCAAGCAGCTCAGCGCGGTGACCAGCGGCGTGAAGGACGTGCGGGAAGTGCTCGATGCCGCCCGCGACGACGTCGCCTCAGGCGGCACTCGCACGCTCCTCTTCATCGACGAGATCCACCGCTTTAATAAAGCCCAACAGGATGCCTTGCTCCCTGACGTAGAGGAAGGCGTGGTCACGCTCGTAGGGGCGACCACGAGCAATCCTTTCTTTGCCGTCAACAGCGCCCTGGTCAGCCGCAGCCAGATATTTCAGTTTCAGGCGCTCTCCAAAGAAGATATTACGGCTCTGCTCCGCCGGGCCTTGGCCGACAAATATCGCGGCCTGGGGATGCACGAAGTGGTGATGCACGAGGACGCCCTCGACTTCCTGGCGGAAGTCTCCGACGGTGATGCTCGCCGCGCTCTGTCAGCTCTGGAAATCGGCGTACTCTCCAGTGACGAGCACCCACTGCAATACACGCGGCAGCTCGCCGAGGAATCGGTCCAAAAGAAAGCCGTACAATACGATCCTACCGGCGACGAGCATTACGACGCGGCTAGCGCCCTGATCAAGAGCCTCCGCGGCAGCGATCCGGATGCTTCGCTGTACTGGCTGGCCAAGATGCTGGAGGCCGGCGAGGACATCCGCTTCCTTTGCCGCCGCCTGGTCATTCTGGCCAGCGAGGATGTGGGGAATGCAGACCCACATGCTCTGCCGCTCGCCGTGGCCGCCATGCATGCCTGCGAATTCATCGGCCTCCCCGAGGCCCAGCTCACGCTGGCCCAGTGCGTCACTTACCTAGCCTGCGCTCCCAAATCGAACGCTTCGACCATCGCCATTGGCGAAGCCCGGGCGGATGTCCGCGAGAACCGGCTCATCCCGGTTCCTGTTCATTTGCGAGATAGCCACTATGCCGGTTCCAAACGGCTGGGGCACGGGAAGGACTACGAATACTCGCACAACGCCGAAGGGGGCGTAGCCGCCCAGGACTACTTGGGTGTCGAGCGCACTTATTACCGCCCCGTTCCCCGCGGGTTTGAAGCGGATATGGCGAAGCGGTTGGAGGCCATTCGGCTGAAACTGCGGGAAGGTAAGCCTGGTGAATAAGACCCCGGCTAGGGCGAAGGAGACTGCTGATTCTCAAGTAGGGTTCGCATCAAGGCCGGAACCGCGGGGGCCGCATCGGGGCCGATGCGCCCCAGCGCGCGGGCGGCCAGCTTGCGAGTGGCTTCGTCCTCGTCGTCGAGTAGAACGATCAAATCGGGAACGGCCTCCTTTCCTTCAGGACCCATCCGGACGAGCACGCTGGCTGCTTCACGGCGGACTCGCTGGTTGCCGCTTTGCAGGGCGCGGCGGAGTTCCGGGATTGCCTGCGGACCAATCTGAGACAGCGCCTCGGCCGCCAATTGCTGCTCGCTCCGCTCTTCGAAAGTGGGAACGCTCAGCGTCACCGGTTTGACCTGGTCGTCGGACAGCAGTTTGGGCGCGGTGGTCGGTGTCGATCCCACGGACAGAGGCACGGCTTTGGCAATTCTGGGCTTAAGCTTGACCTTCTTATGAGCGATGGGCTGAGGGAGGCATCCCGAGAATGGGACCAGCGCCAAAGGCAATACAACACTCAACAATCGGACCAAGCCAAAACCGTAATCCCGCTTGGAACGGTGGGCCTCGGAATTAGCTGCAACATCAGTCATCGTTCGAGGCGTCACGTTCTTTCCCCACCAATCTCAGGATTCCAGGTGCCCGGGTGCTGTACCTCTAGAATGTCCTTCCAGCAGCCCGTTGTCTACTGGCGGCCGCCAAACCCTGTTATTTCGCCAGCAACGATCTGGCTCCCTGGGAGAAACTTTGCCGATCGGGTAACTTGGGAATATTATCGGCAATAGGATCGACCAATTGGCTGGCCCAGGAACAGTTCCCGTCCAACAGACGGCTGCAAAGGGCCGATATTCCCCTGAACGAGCCACGCTGTAGAATCTGAAAAACTGGCGGCGAAACCAGCATTCAACCCAGCCCAATTCATGCCCCAATCTCGTGAAGTCGTGGTCACCGGCCTGGGGGCTGTTTGTCCGCTGGGAGTTGGGCGAGAAGCAGTTTGGGCTTCTCTGTCGGCCGGCCGCAGCGGAGTTCGGCCGATTCCGACATTCGTCGGCCGTGCCATGCCGTATCGCTTTGCCGGACTGATAGAGGGCTTTGAGCCTAAGGAATACGTGCAGCCCCGCAAAACGCTCAAGGTCATGTCGAGCGAAATTCAGGTCGCTCATTCGGCCGCCATGCTCGCGCTGCAGGACGCCCGTCTGACAAAAGATGTGGTCGCTCCCGAAAGGCTGGGGGTCTTGCTGGGAAGCGAGATGCTCTACGGAGAATTGCCCGAGCTGGCCGAGCCCTATCGCCCCTGCATGGTCGACGGGGTCTTCCACCACGAGTTGTGGGCGGAGCACGTGATGAAAAACCTGTTCCCGCTCTGGATGCTCAAATACCTTCCCAACATCGCCGCCTGCCACATCGGCATCGCCAGCGATGCTCGCGGGCCGAACAACTCCGTCATCGAGGGAGGAGCATCGAGCCTGCTTGCCTTCCTGGAAGCGTCACAGGTGATTATTCGGGGCCACGCCGATGTGATGATTTGCGGCGGCAGCGGTTCCTCCGTCAACATAGGGGCCCTGGCATTTCGCGGCTGGAAGCACCTCTCTCAGTCGCCCGGCCCAGCCGACGAAACGCCCCGCCCCTTCGATGCCCGCCGCGACGGAACGGTTCCCGGTGAAGGGTCCGGCATGTATATCCTGGAGGCCCGCGAACATGCCGAGGCTCGCGGTGCCAAAATTCTCGCCCGTTTCCTCGGCGGCAGCCAGCTCTTTGAACCCGAGGTAACGGGCCAGCCTCAACGGGGAACAGCCATCGCGGGAACCATTAGTGCAGTCCTGGCTCGCGCCAATATCCGGCCGCACGACATCGGCTTTGTCAGCGCGAGTGCAAGCGGAAGCCCGGAAGGAGATGCGGTCGAGGCCCAGGCGATCGAACGGACACTAGGCCAGGTGCCAGTGACGGCTTTCAAGAGCTACTTTGGAGACATTGGTGCCGGCAGCGGTTCGGTGGAGCTCGTCGCGAGTATCCTGGCACTACAAAACGGCTCCGTCCCGCCGACCAGAAACTATTTGCAACCGGACAAGGCTTGTCCCGTCAACGTCGTAAGAGGCGAGCTTTTGCCGCTGGAAAAGCAAGTTTTTTTGGCGCTCAACCAATCCACAACTGGCCAGGCAGCCACGGTGGTTCTGGCGGCGCCCTAACGGCGAAGGGCAGCGGCTCGTTACCGGAGAATCGAAAGGACTCGCGCTGTGGCCAGGAAACGGCAAACCAAAAAACTTCTGCCTCAATCCACGCCGAAAGCGTCTCAAGCTGAAGATACGACCGCGCCAAGTCCCTTTCTGGACGTCGCTCACCCGCCGGCCAAGTCACTCACGCTCCTGACGATCAGCGCGATTCTATTTGCCGTCTGGTTTTTGTTCCTGCTGATGGCGGCGTTCTCGTCCTGAGCTTCATTCGATGGCCGATAGTTCTACGGCGTCATCGGCAGGATGGGGGCGTAATACGGATCCTGGTAGATGTAGCGGGTCTTGGCCTGTCCGGCGACTTTTTTGTAGGTCGCAAAAGCGGCGGCCGTGGAGCCAGCGGCGCGATAGTCCTTCCAGGCTTTGTCGAGTTCCAGGCTATAAGCATCCCACGCCAAGCGGCGGGCGTGGTCCTCTTCGTACCGCTCATACCGCCGAATCGTTGGCTGGGTATAGTGGCCGACCTGGCCATGGTTGACCACGGGGCAGCAGGGAGGAGCCGAGGTGGTGGACATCGCCAGCGAAAGAGCCCAGGCCGAAAGCATACTCATTCTCCCGTCGTTAAGACCGCTTCCAAGGCAACACCTTGCCTCCGTGTTTAACCCTAGCACGGGAATTGATTGTTGACGAAAAGCATCCCGGAAGTTCCAGCCCGACAGGAAACCGTTTGTCCGTTAGAATCGGAACAAGTCGCAGAGTGATGGGATGATGGGAGCAACTTCTCTTTCCCGTCATCCCATTACCTCCTCACCCGACCATCCGCCACTTTCGCCAGGCCATCCATGAACGCTGATTTCGCCGGCCCCTCCATCGCCATCGTCTTCGGCTGCCTCTGCATCGCGCCAGTGATTGCCGTTTTCACCGTCATCCTGCTCGTTTGGCTCGCCCGCCGCAGCCGCGAGAATCTGCCGGCGGATGCGATTATCATTTGTTCAAATTGCGGGCGGGAGCATTTGCGAGCCGCGACGGCTTGCCCGCATTGCGGAGCACGGTGAAATACCGCGGCAACGTTCGAACGATTGAACTTTGGGGCGAAAGGAACCGTCTCTCTACCGACTTTCGATTGCTAGCATATTGCCTTCGCTGCCGGATCGACATACTGAAAAAATGTTTCATTTCGCCGCCATCTGCTTGACCTTTTGCGAAGGATGCGTACACTCATTTTTACGATGAGGGGTGCTTCCTGAGGCCAATGGTTTTGGAGTCTGGGCCCTGTTTTTGGAGGCGGCAAGGATGTTGAACACACTGGGCGTTGTCGAAGTTCTGCCGTCGCTGGACGGTCTTTCCAGCAAGTCACCCTTGGCGGGAATCGCCCGCCGCCGGTTCGCCGGAAAAACACTATTGGAGTGGGTGGTGCGGCGCGTGACCGATGCCGATCACTTAGCGCAAGTTGTCGTCACCGCGGGGCCGGATACGCTTTCCCGCAGCCTGGCGCAGCTTGCTCCGCCGGATGCCCGCGTGCTTCTCTGCGAATCCAAGGATCCGCTCGGCCGTCTGGCTGCCGTCGCCAAGCAAATTCCCTGCCGCGGCATTGTCCGGCTGGCAGTGAGCGATCCGTTTGTCGATCCGATTTTGATCGATCGGCTTATTGCGTCGGTCGCCGCTGACGAAGATTGCGATTACGCTTGCTTCAGCCTGAGTGACGGCCGGCCGGCGCACCAATCGCGCATGGGCATCTTTGCCGACTGGTGCCGCGCCGATGCCATCCTGCAAGCTGACCGCCTGGCTCGTTCGCCCGAAGACCGCGCTGATCCGTCACGGTTCCTCTGCTCGCACCCGGAGGTCTTTTCCCTCAAGCAGGTGCCCGTCCCGTCGCGCCTTGACCGAAGTGATTTGCGGCTGGCCATTCGGGACGAAGAGGACTGGGAAAACGTGGAGACCATTCTGGATGCCCTCGGCCCCGAATCGCTCGACTGGCAATTCATCACCTCGTTGCTCGACCGTCACCCGCAAATGTGCCGGCGGATGGCCGAGCACAACCAGGCCGACTTCGCGGGCCAGCGGCAGTTGGTGTAGCGGGAGTTTGGTCGGCGCATTCACTAACCCGAAGCGTCAACGAGGGTGTGAATGTGGATTGTGGGGATGCGGCCGCTTTCTGGATGCCGAGAATAACTCACTCGCTAGCGCTTCGGGTTAGTGGGGTCTCTTGCTTGCCGCCGGCGATACAAGCTTTTAGAGTAGCTGTACCGCCTTTCTTGCCATCCTGCCCTCTAGCCCGCTGAAGCGGGTCACTACAAGCGACCTACCATGCCCACCCGCCACTGCGTCCTGCTCCTTCTCCTCGCCGCTCCCGCCTTCGCCGCCGAACAGAAAAAAGAGCCCCAGTCTTTCGAATGCCGCTTCACTGACGGCCCCATCATCATCGACGGCAAAGCGGACGAAGCGGCTTGGAAACACGCGCAGGTGATAGACAAGTTCGGGCTCCCCTGGCTCAAAGAGACGCGAGCGGCGAGGACAGCGACGCGGGCCCGTCTCCTCTGGGACCGTGAGAATCTGTACTTCTTTGCGGACATGGACGACGGCGATTTGTTTGCGGACATCAAGGAACACGACGGCAACACCTGGCACAACGACGTCTTTGAGCTGTTTTTCAAGCCGGCCGAAGACAAGAGCGGTTACTACGAGTTCCAGGTCAATGCCGCCAATACGCAGTTCGACATGTTCATGCCCGATCGTGGAAAGGGGGATTTTGAGAAACACAAGAAAGAGGGTGACTTTGAGATGAAGTCCGCAGTCGTCCTCCGCGGCACAATTGGCCAGCGAGACGACCAGGATCAAGGCTGGTCCGTGGAGGGACGAATTCCGTGGAGAGGCTTGATGCGAACTGGCGGACGGCCCGCTGCGGACGAAGTCTGGCGGTTCACACTCTGTCGCTATGACTACGACATGGCCTTCGATGGACCGGAACTTTCCAACATCCTCAGCAAAAGCAGCGTCCCCAAGGCGGACTTCCATCACTGGGAAGATTACGCCCCGCTCAAGTTCATCGGTCCAATGAAGGAACTGAGCGTGAAGCCGTGGGGCGTCCCCAATTACCAGCCCCTAACAACCAGCCGCGTCGTCGGCTCGCCGGACCCGCCGCTGCCGTATCGCACGGTGAGGGCCTTTCCGAAATTGCCGATGACCTTTCCCATCACGCTCATGCGCCAGCCGGGGACTGATACTTTCCTGGTGATCGTGCAGGACCGCCCCTACAGCACCACCCGCATCTGCCGGTTTAAGGACAGCTCGGAGACGACCGAGCTCGAGCAAATTCTCGAACAGCCCAAGGATGGGATCGCTTACGGCATCGCCTTCCATCCCAAGTTCGCAGAAAACGGCTACATGTACCTCGGCTGGAACAGCCCGATGGAAGACAAGCCGGCGGACAAAGAAGGTAAGAAGCCCAAGGCAACGCGTGTAACCCGCTATCGCCTGGATCGCCAGCCGCCGTACAAACTCGACCCCGCGTCGGCGGTCGAAATAATCTCCTGGGAATCCAACGGACACAACGGCGGCGATGTCGCGTTTGGTCTCGACGGCATGTTCCTCGTCACCTCCGGCGACGGCACCAGCGATAGCGACACCAACGTCTCCGGCCAGGACCTCACCAAGCCGCTCGCCAAACTTCTCCGCATCGATGTGGACCATCCGGCCGATGGCAAGCAGTACAGCATCCCCAAGGACAATCCGTTCCTCGGCCAGAAAGGGGTCGTACCGGAAACTTATGCCTACGGTTTTCGCAATCCGTGGAAATTGCACGTGGACCCAAAGACGGGGCACATCTGGGTTGGCAACAACGGCCAGGATTTGTGGGAACAGGTTTACTTCGTCCGCCCCGGCGACAACTTTGGTTGGAGCGTCTTCGAGGGGAGCCACGAATTCTACCTCGCCCGCCAGCTCGGCCCGCACAAGCACACTCCCCCCGCCGCCGAGCACCCGCACAGCGAAAGCCGCTCCCTGACAGGCGGCGTCGTTTACCACGGCAGCAAACTGCCGCATCTCCGCGGAGCGTACATCTACGGCGACCATTCCACCGGCCGCGTCTGGGGGATCAAGCACGACGGCAAAAAAGTCACCTGGCACAAGCTCCTCGTCGATACGCCGTTCAACGTCAGTGGCTTCGCCATCGACACGCATGGCGAGCTACTGGTCGCCGACCATCACGGCGAAGGTAAAGGGGGCTACTACTACCTGGAGCCGACGCCGCCGGTACTGGAATCGACAGCGCCTTTCCCCAAGACCCTCTCCGCCAGCGGCCTTTTCACTAGCGTAAAAGGGCATCAGATGCAGCCGGGGGCGGTGCCGTACTCAGTGAACTCCCCCCTCTGGTCGGATGGCGCGTACAAAGAGCGGTACATCGCCATTCCGCACAAGGATGGGCCGGACATGCGGATTGGTTTCTCGACCAACCGCGGCTGGTTCTTTCCAGATGAGACGGTTCTGGTGAAATCGTTCGCCCTCGAAAGCGAGCCGGGCAACGCCGCGACGCGGAAGTGGGTTGAAACCCGCTTCCTCGTCAAGCAGCAGGGGGAATGGGCCGGCTACTCGTATCTCTGGAACGACGAGCAGACCGAAGGGACTCTTGTCCCCGGCGAAGGAATGGATAGGCAATACGCCGTCGGCGGCAAGCAGCAAACCTGGCACTACCCCAGTCGCACCGAGTGCATGGTCTGCCACAGCCGGGCGGCGAATTACGTCTTGGGGCTGACCGAAGTCCAGATGAACAAGGACCACGACTACAGCGGCGGCATCAGCGACAACCAGCTCCGCACGCTGGAATGCCTCGGCATGCTCAAGGTGAACTACAGCGCGGAAGCCGAGCCAGGAAAGCAATCGCCCAATCAGCGCGGAAAGGTCGGTGAGAACGGTCTCCTTTCCAAGAACCCCGATCAGTACAAAAAACTCGCCGACCCCTACGACGACAAGGCCCCGCTGGAAGCCCGCGTCCGCTCCTACCTCCAGTCCAACTGCGCCCACTGCCACGTCGACGCCGGCGGCGGCAACGCCCAGTTCAACGCGGAGCACACGGCCAGCCTCGCCGAAATGAAGCTGCTGGATGTCGTCCCCGTGCACGATAAATTCGGCCTCACGGACGCCAAACTCGTCGCACCCGGCCACCCCGAACGCTCCATCCTCCTCCATCGCCTCTCCCACCGCGGCCGCGGCCAAATGCCGCAACTGGCAACGAGTTTGGTGGATGAGAAGATGGTGAAGGTGTTGGAGGAGTGGATTAAGACACTCGGTTCAGAGAGAAAGTAGACCAGAAGGCCAGTTTTGTTTACGACTGTCGGAGGAAAAAACCTGACGAAACCTGAAATGGGCGAAGCGATTGTTCAGAGATGCCGTTCGATTGGGCAGCGCAATCAAAGAAACAACAACAATTGGCGGTGGGGAGACTACTTCGTCGAGTTCAGCAGCGACTGTGGAATTACAGTTGAATGCCCCGACAAGAGTACGCGGTTGCGCTTCGCTTTCGCAATGCACGCAGTCATTTCGGTAAATGAATACTCTCTCAAAACTGTATTCCACACGCGACTTGAACTCGTCGAGGCGATTCTCGCCTTTCATGGCCGGTCTGCAGAGGTGGAGAGTGCGCCCGATTCAGCCGGCTAACGCAACAATTCCAGGATGATGAAATGAATGTGAACTTTCGCGACGAACGATTCGAGACCGACCGGACACCTGAGACGGCAACGGAGGCGCCCCAACTGTCGCCTTGGGAACAGGGGTATCCTCGCAGTCGGAATCCAATGGACATGGCGGCTTACGAATCCATCAATGCGGCTTTCGAACAACTTGCGATCGGTCACTATCGGGTCGTACAGGGCTACATGCTCTTAACACACGCGATTGAGTTACTTCTCAAGAGCGCCTTGCAAGACCTTGGTTGGAAAATCGGTCAGCCCAAGTGGATAAAAGATGAAGGCAATCGGCGCCTCGTGGAAGCCTTAACGAAGGTAAACGTCAATCCAACGGAATGGGAGAGGATTATCAGGGAAGGATCGTTCTTCAAAGCCTTTGAAGAAGTCGCTCGAATCTTCAACCTCTCGGCAGAAGCAAACAATCGCCGTGGCGATGTGAATGCAGTGCGAAATGAAATCGTCCATCGAGGCGGCAATCCATTGGAAATTCTGACTTATATTCGCCTCATTGTCGTCGCAGTCTTGCCGGTGTTGGATGAGGTACTCTTCAAGACAACCGGAGCCGGCCTGATCACGATCATTGCACCGAGTGTAAATCGCGAACTCGTCGTGGTCGGTCGCTATTTGAACACGCTGCTAGTCGACAAGAACATTGAAAACGACCCGCGTATTTCGTGGCACGTTCTTGATTCATTTCAAGTGGCCTTCCGATTTTTTGTCCAGGATGGACCGCCAACCGGCCCATTGAAGACGTTGTTCAGGGACGAGGTAGACACCCAGGATAGTTCGGACATACCCGCGGTTCTCCCATTCCTCCGCCGTCCACACATTCTTGGGCTGGAACCGGACAGACCGGCACCTTCCTGCAGAATCTGTGGGCATCGATGCTTCGTCCAATTTGAACCAAGAATCCGCGTGAATATCGGCATGGAATGTGTGAAACCGCTAGCGGTGCGCTGCACTCAGTGCGGTCTGTTCCTCACGGAGCGGTTGCCCGGAATATCGAGATTTCATTACGGATATCTGGACGCCGATTCACTAGGGGACGACCTCTGGTTGCATCTCGTTGAGCAGATAAAGGACAATGGCCGAAGTCGGTAGAAACAGTCTATTGGGAATGAAGACTCGGAGAGAGCAATGACAAGCGAATTGTTCCTTAAGACTATATCGAATGGGTTGTTCGATTTTTTAGAAAATGAGGACCGTTTATCCGATCTGAGCAGTCGCAAGGAAAATGCCTGGAGCGATGCACTGGCGACGTTCTTCATAAAGGGCGACCGCCTACCGGTTGCCAGTGTTCGTTGCAACAAGTCATATCCAGGACAGCGAACTCGATATGACCTGCTGGTGAACCTCACCGGCGGCATATCGGTGTACGCAGAGGTTAAGGGAATTTGGAAGTCTTACTGGTGTGACCTCGGAAATGCCGCGAAGCATCAGGGCTACCTGTTTGCGCCCTTGAACAACAGGAAGTCTGACAAATCGGCTGCAATGGACCTCCAAAAACTGGCGACCATCGTTGCAGCGATACCAGGAGCAACATTGGCTGCTCAACTCATCGTCGGATCCGCGAAGCGCATACACCAGCTTGGAAGTGAGTTAGATCTATACGAGTCGCTGAGCGGGATCAATGAGCCTCCCTGGAGCAAAGCTCGACGTTGCTGGCAAAACCATGCGTTCTCAGATTATGATTACGACGCTCGACTTTACGTTTGCGATAAGCCAGGTCTGGTGAGTTGGTGGAAACAGCACGGTTCAAAGTGGTCGTAAAGCGGATTGAACAGGCCGACCCTTCAGCGTGCCGGCCACAACGATGCGGTGTGCGTGAATTTTATCGCCAGGTCTCAGCTCACTTTCCGATTTCTTGGTTCCGGCCTCGAAGACGGCACGGTGTCGTTCAACGATTCTGGAAGCCACACGGCGTCAAGCTGAAACTGGCCGGCGAAAGCGTGGAGGCGACCATCGGCAAGAAGATGGAGATTCCCGTGCTCGTCACGGGAGTCGCTGACGGCATGCCCATCAATCTCAGCGTCAACTACGCTTCCACGGGAGTGGCTTGCGGTCATGAAACGCCGCAAGTCTTGACGGTGAAGGATGGCAAGGTGCTGTTGCCGTTCACCGTGAGCGATCAACTTCCTTCCGGCACTTACAACATCTGCGTCTGCCTCGCTTGGCGAAGCGATATCCGGGTTGGCATGCCCGGCCCCTGCACGCCGCTGTTTCCGCTCAAGGTTTTGCCGCCGGCGAAATGATGTAGATCGCGTACGTCGGATGCGGCGGCTCGTCATCGGGCCGGAGCGGCGGTAGGCCAATGAGGCGGCTCACGCGCGTCCGATCGACGACGAGATAACTGGCGCCATGTTTCTCGGCAATGGCCCGCAACTCGGCGTCACTGTTCACTGCCGGGTCGCTGCCATATCCATCGGGTGGAAAGACCTCGCTTAAGACTTCTCGCCACTTCACCAGGCCGGCGGCATTCTGCGGAATGTCCTTCCAGGTCACCACCTCCGCCCGCTCCGCGTACCACTTAAAGGTTTGCTGATTGCGCGGTGTGATGAACTTGGAATTCTCCGGTGTGTTGGCCTTGATCCAGCGGCAGAGGTTTTTCCATTCCTCGAACCGCTGCCGCGACTTAGCGAGTTGAATGGTTCCTTCCTCCCCGCGCAGTTGCCAGGCTCGCCATCCGCAATCGGGCGTCGGGTAAGGCTGAGTCCACCCACCCGGCAGCGGTCGCAAGGAACGGTCAACACAGATTTCGGCGATGTTGATGGAGCCAATGGCGAGCGCGGCAATGAGTCCCCAGGACGCAAGTGCCGGCCGAGTTTCCTTCCATTTCCAAAGTAACGCGAACACCGCCAGCGAAATTCCCATTGGCACCAATGCATCCGACAGCCGGAAATAGTAGTACCGCAAGAGGGGAGCGGCGAGCGATTGATAATCGGCTTGCGATAGGCCGCGGACGGTTGCCCACGCCACCAGCCCCTGGTCAAGGGCAATCCCCATCGCGGCGATGAGCACCCCCCCCAGCACCATCCGCTGCACCCGCGAGGATTTCGACCAGTTCCACCACGTCAGCAATCCCCAGCACGCGACAAGCGCCAGATGCCGCGCGATGTACCAGTTGCCAAACCGATGGAACACCAAGTGGTGGGACAGGCGGTCGAAGACGTAAATCTGATGCGCTCCGATCACGGTTGCTTTGTCCTGTCCCCAAGTGAGCAGCAGACCGGGAATGAGACCCTCCAAAGACAACACGAACGCACACGCCAGCCCCGGCCACATTTTTAGCAGCGGCGGCCTGTCCTTCGGAGAACAGAGCCAGGCAACTCCCAGCGCAATTCCCGACCAGCCGCCGACGATGACGTGCATCGCGCTCGCCGCGCCCATGAAGGCCCAGGCCCAGTTCCAGCGGCCGCGGACCAGTTCTCCCATTCCCAGGAGCACCAGCACATAGGCGAAGACCTTCGCTTCCACTCCGCCGACCAGGATCAACTCACGGGACATGTGGCAACAGCGTAGGAGCGCGAGCATCAGCCCGCAGGAGAGGATCGACCAGAACCTTTGCGGCGCGATAGCCCAGCTCAGCCGCTGCCAGGCGAAAGCGAATCCGAGCCAGGCGACGACGCGAAGAATCCAGGCGGTAGCATCGAGCGAGCAGAACTTCGTCAGCCAGCCAAACACCCAGCAGAAGACCAGATGGGCCTCCGGCGATTCCAAAAACAGGTCGCCGGCGCAGAAGTCGCGATTCCAGTAATGCTTCGCTTTGACCAGATAGTGTGACTCACCGGCGTCCGGAGGGGGCGAGCCGACGAACAAGAAAAGCAGCAAGAATATCCAAAGGACTTCTAGTGCCTGCCACCAGACTTGGCTCAACTTCTTATCCACTTGAGGCGTTGCAGTCATTGTTTCGAGTTCGGAGTCCTCTAGCTTAGTAGCCTGCACACTCCGTGTGCAGGCCCGCGTTTGTGGTAATACCGCGCTCATGGAGTGAGCGGACATGCTATGTACTTGCCACCTTCCGCTCTGCCGCGCTATGATTGATTCAGCATGAATTCTTCGCCCGGCCGCCTGCTGCGGGACACGATCGCGGAAGGGACCATTCAGGTTCCCGGCGCGACCAGCGCGCTTGTGGCTCGGCTGATCGAACAGGCTGGCTATGGGGCAATGTACCTTTCGGGAGCGTCGCTGTCGTCCAACATCCTGGCCCTCCCCGACGTCGGCCTGTTTACCCTCTCCGAGTTGGTCCAACAAGCGACCTATCTCACCCGCAGCAGCAATCTGCCCCTTATCGTCGATGCCGACACCGGTTTTGGCGAGCCCCTGAACGTCGAGCGAACAGTCATCGAGCTCGAAGCTGCCGGCGTCGCCGCCATCCAGCTCGAGGATCAGCAGCTTCCCAAGCGGTGCGGACATCTGGGAGGCAAGTCGCTGGTCGAAGCGGCGGCCTTTTGTGCCAAACTTCGCGCCGCCGTCACCGCCCGCATCAATCCTGATCTCGTCCTCATCGGCCGAACCGACGCGCGTGGCGTCACCAGTCTCGATGACGCCATCGACCGGGCCAAACAATATCTCGACGCCGGAGCGGACTGGATTTTTCCCGAAGCACTGGCCAGCAAAGACGAATTCGCCCGGTTCGCTCGCGAGGTGAAAGCACCGCTCGTCGCCAACATGACCGAATTCGGCAAAAGCCCGCTCTTGACGCTCGATGAACTTTCGGACCTCGGCTATGCGGTGGTGCTTTATCCGGTGACTCTGCAGCGGGTCGCGATGAAGGCCATCGAAGCCTCGCTCGCCGTCATTGCTGCCGAAGGGACTCAAGAGGGCATTTTGGATCTGATGCAGACCCGCGAAGAGCTCTATGACCTGCTGGACTATGCTGTCTATGAAGAACGCGACAAAGCCATCGCCCAAGGCAAGTGACGGACGCTGAGTCTCATCAGTATTGCTCCCGGTTACGACCCACCTGACATTCGACAATATCCAATATCAAAACACCCATGAGCGAAACCTACTCCCCCGGCCTCGAAGGGGTCATCGCCGGCGAAACGGCGATCAGCACGGTTGAAACCGGTCTGACCTACCGGGGCTACGCTATCGAAGAATTGGCCGAGCACTCCACGTATGAAGAATCGGCCTACCTCGTCCTTTATGGCGAGTTGCCGACAGTTCAGCAGGCCGCCGAGTTCCGCGCGCGTCTCGGCGCTGCTGCAAATGTGCCGCCGGAAATCATCGAGACGCTCCGCAAGATTCCGGCGAGCGCGCCGACCATGGACGTCCTCCGCAGTGCATGCAGTCTGCTCGCCCACTGGGATCCCGAGGCCGCCGACAACAGCCACGCGGCAAATGTCCGCAAGACCGAACGACTGCTCGCCAAGTTCCCCGTCATCGTCGCTGCCCGCCAGCGATTGAGGTCCGGCCAGGATCCCGTCGCGGCCGACTCCAAGCTGACGCTCCCCGCCAACTTCCTCTGGATGCTCCGGGGCGAGAAGCCGAGCGAGCGGCAGGTGAAAGCCCTCGACGTTTCGCTCATCCTCTATGCCGAGCACGAATTCAACGCTTCCACCTTCGCGGCCCGCTGCATCTGCTCGACGCTCAGCGACCTCCACTCCGCCATCACCGGAGCCATCGGCACGCTCAAAGGTCCGCTCCACGGCGGGGCCAACGAGCGGGCCCTGGAGGTCCTCCTCGCCGTCGGCTCACCGCAGCAAGCGGAAGCATGGGTCAACGCCGCCTTCGCCCGCAAGGACAAGCTGATGGGCTTTGGCCACCGGGTCTACAAGCACGGCGACCCGCGGGCCGTCATCCTCAAGAGACTCACATCGGCCGTCGCGGCGGAGACCGGCAACCAGGCCTTGGAGCAGACGGCCGAAATCATCGAGCAAATGGCCTGGAGTCAGAAAAAGCTCCCCCCCAACGTCGACTGGCCCTGCGCCCGGCTCTACCACTACCTCGGCCTGCCGATGGACCTCTTCACTCCCCTCTTTGTCATTGCCCGGGTCGTTGGCTGGAGCGCCCACGTCATCGAGCAACTCGACAACAACCGCATCATGCGTCCCAGGGCCCTCTATACCGGTCCCGCGGTTCGCAAACTCCCCCGCTGACCTTTCGCTCACGGAGTGAGCGGACTACTCTGCCACTTCGTGGAGTCGATTCGTTTCAGCTCGGCGGCCAGGTCGTTACCTTCGTAGAACGACAGCCAGCCGCGGAGACGGACGGTCTGGCCGGGATCGCAGTCGGGAAACTGCGGGTCGCTATGGAGACAAGGGCAGGGAGGATTTCCCCATGGGCGAACGCAGGGCTCCCAGGCAGTGATGACCCACTTGTCGCCCGCGGCGTTGCGGCAGGCGACGTAGGGCTTTTGAATCACCTTGTTGTCCGCCGTTTGCTGCTCAAAGCCGCGGAGTGATTTGAGCATAACGCAGTTTTGGACGAGGAGGCCTTTGAGCGGCTCGCGGGTGCCGTTGGTGAGGATCATCTCCAGCCGGACTTCGGTGGTGGTGGGCGTGATGATCGTTCCAAAGACAACTCCATTGGGGAGCGTCCGTTCCATACGGAACGAGCCACGCTCATCGGGGGGCGTCCATTCCAGTGGATCGAGCGTGACGTTTTGCTTGTCCCACATCGTGGGGATGTGCGTGTGTGCTAAATAGAGCAACTCGCGAGGCTTATCGCCGGATTGCACCCAGATCGCTTCCGGCACGTCTGCAACGACATAGCCGCCATCTTTCCAAGGGGCGAAGACGCTGACTTTGGTTTCCCGCTGCGGGCGAATGGCTCCTTCGAGAAAGCCGATGCGCGGATGGCGGCCGCCGGGATAGGGCAGGGTTAGCAATCGGCGACCAAATTTGTTTTCCTTCGCGGCTGTGGCGGGGCTGACATCCAGCCGCTTGATGGCGGCAGCGATTTCCTCGATCGACAGGCCGGTCGCAGCAGACATTTCGACCGGCGACAACTCGTGTGCCGTCATATTCTTGAGCCAATACTTGAGGTCGGCATCGCTCTTCGGTTTGCGAAAATTCTCCAGGTTCCTACTCGCTGCAAACCTCGCCTGGCGGTCCTTGCTCGCCCCCTGAGGATCGCCGGGCAAGATGTTCGGATCGACATACTTCGCCAGATCCCTCAGGGCGATGACCGTGTAGCCGTGGGTGGCCAGATACTTCATGTAGGCTTCAAAGTTTTCCTGCGACGAGTTGACCCAGGCATGGGCCGTGTCGGGGACGCCGTGGAACTGGATGACGGCGATGCGGCCGAAGCGGGCCTTTTCGACGGCAGCGATAAAGTTGTCAAGCTTCCAGTCCGGGCGGGCATCGCCGGCGCTGGGTATCAGCAACGGATGGTCGAGACTGGGCTCGTAGCCGACTCCGCGCCCTTCTTTGTATTCGTACTCCGGCGATCCGCCGCGACGGGCGAAGAGAATCCCTTCCTTGCGGAGCGGAGCGAGAGCTTCCATCGACAGCGCGTTTCCCGGCCACGCGAAGGTCGTTGTCGGGGGGATGCCGTGCTCCTTGCAGCGGGCGTTGATTGCCTGAAGCTGTTCGGCGATCTTTGGGACATTTTCCTTGGAAAGTCCCAGATGGTCGCGGGTATGGTTACCGATTTCAAACCCATCCTTATGAAGCTGGGCGATTTCCTCCCAGGTCATGTAATCCTTTTTGTTGTCCTTGAAGTCAAAGCCTTCCGTGACAAAAAAAGTCGCCCCAAACTTGTACTTGAGCAGCACCGGTCGGGCGACCGTAAAGTGGGATTTGGAAGCATCGTCAAACGTCAGCACCACCAGCTTGTCCGGCAGCGGCTCCAGGGCGAACGCGTCGACAAAGAGAAAGGGTGCGAAGACTGCCAGCAGGAAGTTGGTTCGGTTCATAAATGAGAATGTAAGTCTTGCGTGAACGTCTGGCGACAAGGTGCCCAATCATGAACCGCTGGTACCTAAATGTCTAATGCAGCAATGTCCTGGGTCGCGTAGGAGACCGATCTTCCAAAGTCTTGCAATCGGCTGGGAAGCAGCGAGCGCAACTGCTGTTGTGCAAATAGGTTGCGGCGATCCCCCAAGACCTATGCTCGTCAGTGTGACTGGCGTTGTGCTCATTTGCCGGCGGGAAGACCCTTAAAAAAGCGGTCGCACTTCGTAGAATGTTTTCGCATGTGGAAAGGGTTGGTTTATAGAAAGCGGTTCGCTTATGCTTGTACTTTCACGGAAACGGGATGAGTCGATTGTCATCGACGGGGGTATTGTCATTACGGTTGTCGATATTCGCGGCGACAAAGTTCGGCTGGGGATTGAAGCGCCCTCGACGGTTCCCGTGCATCGCAAAGAGGTTATGGACGCCATCAAGCGCGAAGACGAGCGGGTTGCGGGAGAGGCAAGCCCGGCCACCAGCGCCGATATTCCCAGGTGAGCACGACTCTTCTTGCCACGGACCGGGATGCCGGGTTACTCTGGATACATGCTTCTTCCCGGCTGCCATAACTACCACCGCTCGCGCGGTCCCAATCGGCGGGAGATTCTGCGCGCCGGGACGGCCGGGCTGCTGGGACTCACGCTGCCGCAGCTATTGGCGGGTAGGGCACCGGCGGCGGTGGACGACAAGACTTTTGGCAAGGCCAAAGCGTGCATTCTGCTCTTTATGTGGGGTGGCCCGGCTCACCAAGACACCTGGGACATGAAGCCCGACCAGCCAGAGCAAATCCGGGGGGAATTCAAGCCGATTGCCACCAAAGTTCCGGGAATTCAGATTTGCGAGCACATGCCGCAGCTCGCCCAGCGGACCGACAAGCTCAGCATCGTTCGCTCGATGACGCATAGCAACGCCGACCACACCACTGGCACCAGCTTTCTGCTCACCGGCCAGCCTCCCGTGCAAAGCGGCGAAATCCGCAGCCAATGGCCGCAGATCGGCGCGGTCCTTTCGAAACTCGGCCGTGGCCGCGGCGTGTTGCCACCGTTTGTTTCCCTCCGCCCCAAGCCGGAGGTAGAGAACGACGTTCCCCGGTTCCTGGAATCGAGCCAAGGGCAATTCGGAGGCTGGCTCGGGCCGGTTTTCGATCCGATGATCATCGATAGCGACCCTATCGGCAAGAGTTATCGCATTGCGGAAATGACGCTCCGGCCGGAGCTCTCCGTATCGCGACTGGAAGACCGCCGATCCTTACTGAAGCAGATCGACGAGCAGCTTCGGCAGGGGCAATCCCCCAATCTGGCCGCTCGGGACAAGAATAATGAGCGAGCCTTTCAACTGCTCACCAGCGCGGCGACCGAAAAAGGTGCGTTCAACCTCGGCGAAGAGCCCCAAAAAGTCCGCGAGCGCTATGGGATGAACTGTCACGGCCAATCGGTGTTGCAAGCCCGCCGGCTCATCGAGCGGGGCGTGCCCCTGGTGACCGTGTATTGGCCCAGCGAAGGGATCAAAAACGTCAGCATCTTATGGGACACCCACAGCCGCAATTTTATCGATCTCAAGTCGCGGCTCATGCCGCCGGCGGACCAGGCGTTTTCGGCGCTGCTCGACGACCTTTCCGAGCGGAACATGCTGGATGAAACACTCGTCGTGTGGACGGGAGAATTCGGCCGCACGCCCAAAGTCGGCCAGCGAAACAGCGACGCCGGCGCCGGGGCCGATGGGCGCGACCACTGGCCCAACTGCTTCACCACGGTACTGGCCGGCGGCGGCGTCCGCGGCGGCATGGTGTACGGCAAAAGCGATAAACAAGCGGCATTCCCCGCCTCCGACCCCGTCGCACCGGTCGACCTCGTCGCCACCGTCTATCATCTACTCGGCGTTTCTGAAACTCAAACGCTCCCCGACATGAGCGGAAGGCCGACGTTTGTGCGGCCGGGGAAAGCGATAACGGAACTGCTGACGTGAGGACATTGGATTAAATCAAGGATTACAAGAACTTAAAAAGGGGTTCTGGCGGGAGATTCACGACCAGATTTGTGCGGTTACTGATGGATAAAAACCCCTACGCCGCGCCGCTCGAACATGGTGAGCAACCAACTCGCCGAAGTCGGTTTGCACTCATCCTTGATTTGACATGGGCATTTTGTGCCGGCCTGCCTATCCTCTGGTTTGGCGCAATGTTTTGTGTTTTCTCATTCTACGGAGAACTTGTGCCAACTATTGGGGTCAGGTTAACCGTTTACGCTACATTGATTGCGTGTCTTCTTCTGTGTCTTATTAGCTTCGTTTACAATACATTGGGTGCCCTTAAACGGCGCAGAATAGGCATCTGCGGACTAATGATGAATCTGTTATCTGTCGTTCTGATACTAGGCATTGGCGCGCTTATTGTATTCGTAATCAAGTAATCAGGGTATGGATTTCAATCTCTACAAATCTCCAACTGCGACAATGAGCCGCCAAAGGTGCTACAAGAACGGCCATGCCTTTCCTAAAGCCTTCTTCTGAATCGCGGTCAGTTCGCGGATTCCTAGCTTGGCCAGCTTGAGCAGTGCTGCCAGGTCATCATCTCCAAAAGTCGCCTCTTCACCCGTCCCTTGAATTTCGATGAACTGCCCGCTGCCGGTCATGACGACGTTCATGTCCACGTCGGCATCGACGTCTTGCTTGTAGTCGAGGTCGAGAGCCGGCTTGCCATCCAAAATACCGACGCTGATGGCAGCGATGCTTCCCGTGAGTGGGAACTTTTTGGGGTCGGGCAGGTCCTTCTGGAAACTCCGGATGCAATCGACCAGCGCGATGAAAGCTCCCGTGATGCTGGCGGTTCGCGTTCCGCCGTCAGCTTGCAGCACGTCGCAATCGACGTTGACCGCCCGTTCGCCGAGGGCTTGCAGATCGGCGACGGCCCGCAGGCTCCGTCCAATCAGCCGCTGGATTTCCGTCGTCCGGCCATCGACTTTGCCCCCTTTGTCGCGGGCCTTGCGCGGGCTGGTGCTGTGGGGCAGCATGTTGTACTCGGCGGTGATCCAGCCCTTCCCCTTTCCGGCCAACCAGTCGGGAACTCTCTTCTCGACGCTGGCGGTGCAGAGGACGACAGTACTGCCCGCTTCGTAGAGCACGCTCCCCGGCGACATGCGGGTGTAGCCGCGCTTGATTTTGACGGCCCGAAGTTCGTTAGCAGCACGCATGATTAGACTTTCGCTCCCAGCAGCCACGCCAAGAGTCCCTTTTGCACATGCATCCGATTGCCGGCCTGGGGGATGACGGCGGACTGCGGGCTGTCGATGACATCGTCGGTCACCTCTTCGCCGCGGCGGGCGGGGAGGCAGTGCAGAAAAATAGCACTCGCGGGAGCCTGCTTCATGAGTGCAGCATTGATCTGATAGGGCGAGAATTCCTTCTTCCGCTCCACCTCTTCCGCTTCCTGTCCCATGCTGACCCAGACGTCGGTGTAGATGCCGACGGCCCCTTTGACCGCGTCGGCGGGTCGGGTCGTCTGGGTGACTTTGGACTGCGGCACTTCATGCTTGAGTTGAGCCAGAAAGGCATCGTCGAACTGATACTTCGCCGGCGCGGCAATCGCGAACTCCACTCCCAGTTTGCCGCAGCAGACGGCGAGGCTCTTGGCGACGTTGTTGGCGTCCCCCACGTACGCCAGTCGTTTGCCGGCGAGCTTGCCATGCACTTCCTCCAGCGTGAAGAGGTCAGTGAGGGCCTGGCAGGGATGGGCGGAGTCGGTCAGCCCATTGATCACCGGCACGGTGGCATACTTCGCCAGATCTTCAACCTTGGCATGGGCATTCGTCCGGCAGACGATGACATCAACGTACTGGCTCAACACTTGCGAGAAGTCCGCGGCCGACTCCCGTTTGCCAAAGCCGACATCCTGTCCCAAAAACAGACTCGAGCCTCCCAGATGGGCCATTCCCGTTTCAAAGCTGACCCGCGTGCGGAGCGACTGTTTCTCAAAAATCATCGCCATCACGCGCCCCGGCAAGAGTGGCTCGCGAATGCCACGGGCAAGTTTCGCCTTGAGGTCTTTGGAGATCGCGAAGACTCGCTCGATATCGGCGGTGGAGAGTTCAAAGAGAGTGAGGAGGTGTTTCATGATTTGTTTCCAAGAAATAATGTAGCCCTCACACTCCGAGTAAGGGCATGTCCGCTCACGGAGTGAGCGGACTACTGACGCGGCAGACTCTTAATCACTTCCGCCAGAATGTCGCACCCTTCTTCCGCCTGATCTTCCGGCAGGTTCATGGCCGGCAGCAGACGAATGACTGTGCTGTGGGTGCAGTTGATGAGCAGTTTGCGGTCCAGGCATCCTTTGACGACCGGCGTGCCGTCGACGGCCAGTTCCAGGCCGACCATCGTGCCAACGACCCGGACATCGGTGACCAGGTCGCATTCCTTCTGCAGCTTGCGGAAGCGGCGTTCGAAGATCTGGCCGAGCTGCTTGGCGGAATCGAGCAGCCCTTCCTGCTCAATCATTTCAATCGAGGCAATGCCGGCCCGGGCGGCGATGGGATTGCCGCCAAAAGTGGCGGCGTGTGTGCCGGGGCGGAGGCTGGGGGCGATTTGCGGTGTCGTCAGCATTGCCCCGCCGGCGATGCCGCCGCAAAGGGCCTTGGCGAGAGTCATGATGTCGGGCGTCACGCCATAGTGCTGATATCCGAACCACTCGCCGGTCCGCCCGCAGCCGGTTTGCACTTCGTCGAAGATGAGTAGCAGTTTGTGGTCATCCGCCAGCTTGCGGAGCCCCTGCAAAAAACCCGGCGGTGGCAGGCGGATGCCACCTTCGCCCTGAATGGGCTCGACCATGATGGCGCAGGTCTCTTCGTCAATGAGCTTCGCCACCGCGGCCAGGTCGCCATGCGGCGCGTAACTGAAACCGGCCATCAGCGGGCCGAGCCCCTCGTGGTACTTCGGCTGAGCGGTGGCGGTGAGCGAGCCGAGGGTCCGGCCGTGAAAACCGCCGGTGAAGGTGATGATCTTGTACTTTCCCTTGCCATGCAGCCGTGCCAATTTGATGGCCGCTTCGTTGGCTTCGGTACCGCTGTTGCAGAAAAATGCCTGTCCGCCAAAACTCCGCTCGGACAGAAGCTTGGCCCATTCCCCTTGCACGTCCATGTGCCAGGTGTTCGGAACATGTATCAGCGTCGCCACCTGTTCCTGCACGGCTCGCACCACATGCGGCGGACAATGCCCCAGCAAGTTGCACCCCCAGCCGGGAAAGAGATCGAGGTAGCGGTTTCCCTCGCTGTCCCAAACGTGCGAGCCCTCGCCGCGAACCAGGTTGACCGGATAGCGGTTGTAGTTGCCGATGACGTAGCGTCTGAAGAGCTCCACGGTTTCGGCGGAAGTCAGGCCGGCAATTTGGGGCATGGCGTTTTCCTTCTTCGGTCAGGGCTCAAAAGCAATAACGCCCCGCGATGTGCGGGGCGAGCGGAAAGAGTTAGGACGTCTTAGGGTAGTAAGTGGTTCGCGGTATTGATAATGATCAAAATCGGACAGGCTGGAAGCCTATCCTACGAAGGGGCTTTCACAATTTCGGTTCCGACCCCGGTGGTCGTATAAATCTCCAGCAGCAGCGAGTGCCGCACGCGGCCGTCGATGATGTGGACTTTGCGGACGCCCCGGTCGAGCGTTTCCAGGCAGGCTTCTACCTTGGGAATCATACCGGCATCGACGACGCCAATGCGAATCAACTCGCGGGCCTCGGCGTCGGTGAGTGAATGGATGATGGATGCGGGATCCGTCTTGTCACGGCGGACACCGTTGACATCGCTCATATAAATCAGCTTCTCCGCGCCGAGTGACTGGGCAACTGCTGTTGCGGCAGTGTCAGCATTCACGTTGAGCTTGCTGCCACCGCTAGTAATGGCCATTGATGGGATGACAGGGACCTGTCCGGCATAGCAGAGCTTCTCGATGACGCCACGGTCCACGCGCGTGACCTTGCCGACGTGCCCCAGGTCAATCTGCTCGCCGTGGTCGCCCGGCAGCGTGATGCGTTCGCCAAAAAGGACATTGGTCGTACGGAAATTCAGCGGCATCGCCCGACCGCCGAGTTCTTCAATCTGCTGGGCAATTCGTTCGTTGGTTTCGTAGGCCAGCACCCGCTCGACAATTTCCAGCGTCACATCGTCGGTGTAACGGCGGCCCTTGATTTTCTTGGGAACCAGACCCGCGGCATCCATGGCCCGGTCAATGGCCGCTCCGCCACCGTGGACCACCACGGGCCGCATGCCGACGGTTTCCATGAAGACGATGTCGACCAGCGTGTGCCGCAGGGCGTCTTCGTCTTCCATGACGCTGCCGCCGAGCTTGATGACCGTAATCTTATCGCGGAAGCGGCGAATCCAGCCCATCGCCTCGATCAGCACATCGGCCTTCTGAACGGCTTGCAGCAAAGCAGGGATCCCAATTGCAAAAGAATTTGAGGATGTGATGAATAATTCAGCAGGTCCGAAAACACAAACGGACAAGCACCAAGGCTTGTCCTGCCGGCCGGGCCCTGCCCGCCAAACCATGCATTTTGGTTTTTCGCTGCCCCCCTGTCAACGCGGCTAACAGCTCCTGGGCTGTGGCTGTCCTGTTTCGCTACGCACCAGGGCGGGTTACTGTAGGAGGAAGGCCATTTCGATTCATTGATTCAGGGGTTTGAACGATGAAAACCTGGAAATTCATCTGTTCCCTGTGGACCGTCGCCTTGCCGCTGTTACCTGGGACGTTCTTGTTTTCCCAGGAGCCGCTCCGCAACTTCATCGACGCCCAAATCGAATCGACGTGGCAGCGCGAAAAACTTACGCCCGCGCCGCCGACGACCGATGCGGAATTCCTGCGCCGCATTTATCTCGATCTGGTCGGCACGATTCCGACGCACGAGCAAGCGACAAAGTTTTTGGACGACGCTTCCGCCGACAAGCGGACCCGGCTGATTGAGGAACTGCTGGCGGATCCGCGGTATGCGCGGCATCAGGCGGAAGTTTGGGATCTGGTGCTGTTTGGCCGCCATCCGCCGGGGTACGAGACCGACCGGCGTGAGGGAATCGTCCGCTGGCTGGAGAAACAATTCTCGGAAAACAAGCCGTATGACCAGTGGGTGCGGACGCTGCTCAAGGCCGAAGGGAACAGCGTCGACGACGGCCCGCCGATGTACTTCAATCAGTACCGCAATCAGCCGGAGGATGCCAGCGAGGCAATCAGCCAGACGTTTCTCGGCGTGCAACTGCAATGTGCCCGCTGCCACGACCATCCCTTCGAAGCCTGGACGCAGCTTGATTTTTACGGCATGGCGGCGTTCCTCGCGCGGCTGCAGATTGTTTCCGCCGGCAAGCAGGACAACCTCACCAAATACATGCTCGCCGAAAAAAGCACGGGGGACATCCTCTTCACCGGCCCGGCCAAGGAGCAGGTCGCTGGCAAGAAGGGGGAGCCGGTGAAGCCCAAATTTCTGCTCGGCGATCCCCTCTCCGAGCCGGCGGTTCCCGCGGACTTCAAGGAGCGGAAGTTTGAAGACAATAAGGTGCCGGAGAAGCCGCTGTTCTCGCGCAAGGATCAGCTCGCGGACTGGATCACCGGTGGCGACAACCGCTTCTTCGCTCGGGCCATCGCCAATCGCCTCTGGGCACAGTACCTGGGACGGGGATTGGTCCATCCGGTCGACAACATGAGCGAATCAAACACACCGACTCATCCGGAGTTGCTCGACCGGCTGGCGGCGGAGCTCAAGGCGCATCAGTTCGACCTGAAGTGGTATGTGCGAGAGCTCGTCAGCAGCCGGACCTATCAACTGTCGTCGCGCGGCACTGCAGACGAGCCGCTGCCGATCTGGCACGAATATGGACGCTTCCGCCCCCTCTCGGCGGAAGAATTAATGGACACCTGGCGAACCGCAGCCTGGTACGAAGCGGTCGAGGCGGAACGGAAGGATAAGAACTCAGAGAAGGAGCGGAGCAAAAACCGCTTCCATCCCATTCACAAAGAATACATGATGCAGTTCTTCGGCACCCCCAGCAGCGGGACTGGGGATTTTCAGGGAGGCCTTCACGAGCACTTGTTTCTCAACAACGGTCCGCTCCTCCAACTTGTCGATCGGCAAAAGGGGGGCCTGGCGGAATGGATAGGGACTTCCACCGAGCCCGTCGAAAAGCGAATCGAGCGACTGTATCTCTCGACATTGACCCGCAGGCCGACAGCGACAGAGATCGAAAAGATTAAAGTCTTTGCCGGCGAGGGAGACATGAAGAACGCCCGTTGGCAGGACGTCGTCTGGGCGCTGGTGACATGCAGCGAGTTTCGGTTTAATCACTGATTGGAAGGCAGATTATTGATTGCAGATTGCAGAATGGAAGTTAGTCCGACATTCTGCAATCTGCAATCAACATTCTGCAATTGTCTCATGGCCAGCCGCCCCCCCGTCACTACCGCCGATTACATGGTTGTGGCCCTCAGCCCGACCCTGATTTTCTTTCTCGTCGGCAGCCTCTGCTACTATCTGGTGGAGGTCTTTTATCAGGGGCAATATGAATATCGTTTGCTGTTTGTGATGGGAATGTTCGTGATGGGGATTGTGGCCCTTTCCCGCCTGGCGATGGAAGAGGGCTGGGCCTATGCCTTCCTCTATGCCGCGGGGCTGGCGCTAGTGGTGGCGATTGCGCTGGCCACGTTCATCCAGATTCGTGGGCCGCTTGCCCCGTTTGGCTTTTTCATCAATCTGGGGCTGATGGCCCTGATTTGGTGGAGCGCGTACAAGCTCGTTTGGGACTGCACGCTCATGGACGAGGATCAGGACTCTTCGGGCGAGGGGCTGCTGCAGTCGATTGGCTTGGACCGGATGAATGGCGAGACTTCGGCTCCCGCGGCGCGACAAGATGTTGCCGCCAGCGATGAGTTTGCTCCGGCCAGCAGCACCGACGTCGAACCGACCGAAATCGACAACACCCCCGAAGCTCGCCTCTACGATTGGTTTCAAAAGCTGCTCCAGCCGGATCGGCGGCCGCATGCCCCAGGGAAGTGGGTCATCTACTTCTCGCTGGCCGCCCTGCCTCTCTTCGGGCTGGGCCAATGGTTCATCCCAGTGGCCAACCTCGGCTCGCGCCGCTTCGCGTTCTGGATGATGGCGATCTATGTGGCGAGCGCGCTGTTGCTCCTGCTCAACACCAGCTTCCTCGGACTCCGCCGGTATCTGCGGCAGCGGCGGCTCGAAATGCCGCTCGACATGGCGGCAACGTGGCTGACGGTTGGAACCGTGATGGTGGCTGCCCTATTGCTGCTCGTATACGTTTTGCCGAGCCCCAGCCCAGAATACTCGCTCAGCCAGCTCGACATTTTCAAGTCCCGCAATTATGACGCCAGCAACTACAGTCCGGGCGGACCGGAAGGTTCAAACAAGGGTGAATCGCAGCAAAAGTCGGATGGCGAGAATGCGGAAAACCAGGGAGGAACAAAGTCTGAGGACAAGGGTGGAGGGGACCAGAAGGGGGACAAATCCGGACAGAACGATGCGGGGAAAAACAGCAAGGCGCAGCAACAAGGGGACTCCAAAAGTGGCGAGAAAGGTGCCGGCAAGCAGCAAGGCAAAAGCGGTGAGCAGAGCAAGAGTGAACAGGGTGAGAAAGGAGAGAAAGGAAAGGGCGAGAAAGGGGACAAGAGCGACTCCCAGGCCAAACAGCCCCCGAGCAAACAGCAAAGTGGCGGAAAGAGCGGCTCCCCCTCGAAAGCGAAAAATGGCCAGTCCCAGCAGCAGGACTCCCAGAAACAAGAAAACAATAGCCAGGGCCAGCCGCCACAAGACAAACCGTCGAACTTTCAGCCGAGCAAGCTGATACCGCGGATTCCATCGTTCCTCGGAACAATCTTGAAATGGCTCTTCTGCGGGGCGATTGCCATCGCCGCACTCGTCTTCGCCTACATTTATCGCCAGGAACTGATCGCTGCCTGGAACAAGCTCCTGGCGGAGCTGCGGGCCCTGTGGGAGCGGTGGTTTGGGGCGAAACCGCAAGCGGAAATCTTGGGTCAAGCAGTCTTGGCCGCTCCACCACGGTCTTTCTCCTCGTACGCCGACCCGTTTGCCAGTGGCATGGCCGCCCGCGTTCCACTCCCAGAGCTTGTCCGCTATTCCTTCGAAGCCCTGGAAGCCTGGGGGCGGGACCACGCCTCCCCCCGCGCCACGGGTCAGACCCCGCACGAATTCGCCCAGCAACTCGGCGACGTCGACAACCTGGTCTCCCGCGAAGTCAAAGAACTCGCCGACCTCTACTGCCAAATCGCCTACGCCCGATCCCTCCCCACTGGTGGAGTGGACCTGGTGCGCGGCTTCTGGCGGAGACTAGGCGGCACCGCCTGAGCCGACGGGAAGCCCGCCAGGCCGACTTGACGAGGTCTTTGAGAGGGTACCTGTCCCTGTTGGTCCTCTTAACGGCTTTCACCGTCGAAGATGGACTCGTCCCCTTTGTTCCCTTCATTTCCCTTCCGTGGGGAAAATGAGCATCGGTTTGGCATCTATTGCTTCGCTCCTTTTACCAGGAGCCTTTCCGCCTCGGGAAGGAGAATCAGCACGGTGAGCCAGTCTGTCGAATAGGCCGTCTGGGAAACGTCAAAGTCGCTCTTACCTACGGTGCGATTCATTTCGTCCAGCCACTCCTTGGTCTTGGCGAGCCACTGGTTCGCCTCGTCGGGGCGTCCGAGCCGCTGGCAGGCGAGCGCCAAGATCACGTAATTCTGACCGCGCCCCTTCCAGGTCGGGTAACATTTTTCCGAATCCTTGATACAGCTCACCGCCTCCTCATCGTGTCCCGCGCGGTATTGAGCTGCACCGGAAGCAAAGCGATACCAGGCCTCACGGGGATTCATGTCGGCGGAAACATCGGCTAATTGGATCGGCACGGACCAGTCCGTGACTTCGCCTGTCTGGAGCGTGCAAATGCGAGACAATACGTTGCCGATGAACGGATCGTCAACCTGGTTTTGACTGTTCAAGACGGCCTGGCGCAGTTCGCGGTAGCCGGCCTCATCCCCCGCGAGCAGGCGGAGGGCAGCCAGTTCGAATGTCGTAATGGTTCGCCAGCGCTCGTGGCTGTGAGTGGGAAGCTCCAACGTCTTCGTAAGGTCGGCGCTGGCCTTGGCCCACTCGCGCTTGCCCATCAAGGCGTGGCCTCGAGCATACCACAGTCGTGAATCGCGCGGCCGCAACTTGATGATGGCATCAAACACTTCCGGCCGCTGGACGATCTCCCTGCATAGGGGCGTCGCCGAAGCCGAGAGGCTGAGGTCATCGGGCAACTGTGCGAGGGCCTTGTCGAAACTGGCTGCCGCCTGGTCCCACTGGCTCTGGGCGACCTGCTTGCGCGCGGCCTCGATAAAGGTAAATGCCTCGCCATAGGTGATCGCGGCCAGCCCCCGCTCGCGAAGCGTCGACAGGCGCGGATCGTCCTCGGGAGTGGATCCAGTGATGAGCGTCTTAGCCTCGCGCTGAAAAAGGAGGCACTCCAGCCAGACATTCCAGTCAACCGGCATTGTTCCCAGCGGCCCAACGAGCATGGTCTTGATCCATTCGTCGATGGCTGCATCCCCCTTTGCCAGTGCTGCTTTAGCCTCCTCCTCCTGACGCAGATGATGCAGGGCGATCGCCAAGGGGAAGTAGTTGCTGCGATGAACTCCACCCGGCGAAGTGTATCCCGGCTCGGTGAATTCGCGGCTGCGGCTAACGACCTGTTCATAGCTTCCGGCTCGCAAGTGAGCGACAGCGGCGGCACTCCGGGTCCAAGGTTGGTTGTTCGCCGCGACCGAATTCTCCGCGCGACGTACCAGGTCAGCGGGAGATTCCACCCCATTGGGCGAGAGGTAAAAGGCTCGCACTAATCGATGCTGGGCTTCGTTCCAATCCGAGCTGCCGTACTGCCTGAAGATTTCCTGGCACGCCGCGCGATATCCCGGCTCGTCGCCGACATACAGCCGCAGCAGCGCGTGTTCGTGGCAGGTGTGTACGTGGGCCCGCTTAGACAGGCTCAACAACTTCGCGTAATCCTCGGCTGCCCGGTCCCAGAGGCCGACTTGAAGATACAACGCCTTGCGATGGACGTAGATCGTTTCCAGTTCGGACTGGACCTCGACTGCCTGGGCGAATTTGTCCAGCGCCGCAGCCCTGTCTTTCTGGTAGTAGAACTCGATTCCTTCATTGGCGAGTTCCATGGCGGTGCCGAGCCGCTTCTTTTCCGCGACGGCCTCTCGGAGGGCGAGTTGCTCACGAGCCAGGGCATGGTTCGCCGCTTGCTGGGAATTAGTGGCCCAAACGGTTAGACAGGCGCTGGCGACAAATCCGACCAACAGTAGCGCCACGAAAGCAGCCGCCGTCGTCAGCAAGCCGCGATGCTTGCGGGCGATCTTGCTAAAGCGATACATCAGCGATGGCGGGCAGGCTTCCACCGGCTCATCTTGGAGGTAGCGCTGCACGTCGCGGGCCAGGCCGTTGGCCGTTTCATAACGCCGCGTGCGGTCCTTTTCCAGGCATTTCATCACGATCCAGTCGAGCTCTCCCCGCACTAATTGCGACAGCCGGGCTGGCTCAGTCTGGAAGGCGGCGGCGACCTTGGGGAGCGAAGTCGATGTGCTCAGGCGGATGCTCGGCCGTGGCGGCTCTTCTTCCTTGATCAGCCGGACCAGTTCGACAAGGGCCGCATCCCGCAGCCGCTTGTGGTCCAGCGGCGTGGTGCCGGTGAGCAATTCGTAGAGCAGGACGCCCAGCGAGTAGACGTCACTCCGGGTATCGACGCCGTAGGCGTTCATTTCGGCCTGTTCGGGGGACATGTACTCAAACGTGCCGACCAACATGCCGAACTGCGTGAACAGAGTCTTGTCGGTCAGCCGCTGCTCGACCGCCTTGGCGACGCCGAAGTCAATGACTTTCGGAACCGGTTTGTCGTCGTACATCGTGACCAGGATGTTGCCGGGCTTGATGTCGCGGTGGATGATCCCTTTTTGATGAGCGTGCTGGATGGCATGGCAAACGGAAACGAACAAATCCAGCCTCTGCCGCAAGGTCAGGCGGTTGTCGTTGCAAAACTTAGTCAGCGGGACGCCATGCACCAGCTCCATGACGAAGAACGGCCGGCCCGATTCCGTCGTGCCGGCGTCGAGAACGCGGGCGATGTTCTGGTGGTCCATCATCGCCAGGGCCTGCCGCTCGGCCTCAAACCGGGCGATAACCTGCTTGCTGTCCATCCCGGGCTTGATGATCTTGAGAGCGACCCGGCGGCGAACCGGCTGCTCCTGGTCGGCCATATAGACGACCCCCATGCCTCCCTCGCCGATTACCTGCAAGAGCTTATAGGGACCGATGATCGTGCCGGGGCGCTCCACGAGCGGCTGGTCGGTCGTCACCGCGACCGGCTGGACCAAAAAGCTCCCTGCCCCGGTATGCGACTTAAGCAGCTTCTCAATGCGGCCCCGTAACTGGGCGTCCCCGCCACAAGCCTTCTCTAGGAATGCTGCGCGCGCGGCGACGGAAGGTAGCTCGAGGGCCTCCGTGAATATCGATTCTTCACTCGGGGGGGCAACGGGCATGAGGCAACTCCTGGCGGTATTCGGTGGAATAGGGGTCTCGTTCGCTGCGGGCTCTTACTAGAGTGCGTAATCCAGCCCCAAAATCTCTCACGATTCCGTCAAGAATCTAGGGAAGCCTCAGATTTTCCCGAAATTTCCTGGTGCAGCCAGACCCGGGCATAATTCCAGTAGCGATGGGCCGTCGCCGGGGAGATGCTCAGAGCTTCGGCTGCTTGCTCCATGGTCAGGCCGGCGAAATAACGCAGCTTGACCAGTTCGGCCTTCACGCGGTCCTTCTGTTCCAGCTTCTCCAGGGCGTCATTCAGCGCCACCACATCCTCCGAGAGACGCGGCGCAGCCGGCTCCACGTGGATGATATCAATCTGCTGGCGATCCCCGCCTCTCCGGAGCGAGTGGCGCCGGCGAGCACTTTCCACCAGAATGCGCCGCATCGCCTCGGCTGCCGCTCCAAAGAAGTGCCCGCGGCTGTTCCAGTGCTGAGCCACTTCCGCATCCACAAGTCGCAGGTAAGCCTCGTGGACCAATGCGGTCGCTTGCAACGTGTGCCCCGGCGCTTCCTGGAGCATCTTCTGCGCGGCCAAGCGATGCAGTTCGCCGTACACAAGCTCCAGAAGCTGAGCCGGCGCATGGGGATCTCCGCGCTCCAGATCGCCGAGAATTTGGGTTACGTCTCGCACGCTTTCCAGCATATCCGAAGAGAACACGGCAGGCAGCAAGAATCGTGGGGAAGCGATATGAAGACAGGTGCACTTACTGGAAGAGGGGCAAATCGGCGTTCGTCAAATAGGAGGGGAGGCTTATCCCTCGCCAATGGTAAAGGATTCTTGTGAATGCGTGAATAAATAGCCACTACTGAGCATCTAAAGGGTGCGGCGTTTGCGCGCCGGCCGGGTTTAGTCGGGCAGTTTGTTCCTTGGCAATCCGGTGGTAAGGGAAGAGTATGTGCCACTAAGTGGATGTATACTTGTGTATCTGTGTTTGAAAAAGAGCTTATAACAATGCTGATACATCCCCTGGATTAGTGAGGGCTGGGGGAGAATCAAGAAAGCTCGCAATGTATCAAAAGCGGCGCAAGTCAATGTGGCACAAGTGGCTGTAGGGGAATAGGTTGCGGCAAGTCAGTTGATTCATTCTGAATCAAAAACAGGTGCGCGAATCAGTGAATCATGTCCAGTAATTGCCAACTTATAGCCGAATGCGGTCCTGGTGGCGGAGGGCGGGGCGCAAGGGAAGAGTACCGGCGTGCAGAGTCACCGGCCAGCTTACTCAGGCCGCTCGCTGGGGAGGTCGGGAACAACGTCCACTGCTACCGAGAGGGTGCTTTGGCCGCCGCCGATGAGGACGCCTTGGATCGGGCAGACGTCGGCGTAATCCCGTCCCCAGGCGAGCGTGATGTGGCGGATGCCGGGAACCAGGTTGTTGGTGGGGTCCAGGTCAATCCACCCCGCACTGCCGCAATAGACGGAGAGCCAGGCATGGGAGGCATCCGCTCCGACGAGCTTGGGCGTGCCGGGAGGGGGCTCTGTGACGAGATAGCCACTGACATACCGGGCGGCGAGGCCGAGCGAGCGGAGGCAACTCATTTGCAGATGGGCAAAATCCTGGCAAACTCCTCGCCGACTCTGGAAAACTTCGGCTGGCTTGGTGAAAACGCCCGTGGCGTTCTGGTCGTACTGGAAATCGTGAAAGATGCGGCTGGTCAGATCCAGCAGTGACTCCAGAATCGGCCGGCCAGGGGGAAAGCTCGCCAGGCCATAATCATGAGCCTCCGCCGAAGAGTGGATGAAAGTGGAAGGGGGACAGAACTGGGCGGCGGCGAGCACTATTTCGTCCTGCGGTAAGTGAAGCTGCTCGCGGATTGTTTCCCAAGGGGGAGTTTGGGCGGGAGTGACTTCGAGTGGAGCGAAAACCTCCACTTCGCTGCGGGCAACAATGCTCAGCTTTTCGTGAGGAATTTCCACGGAGAAAAAGTGGACCTGATTGCCGAAGTAATCCAGCCAGCCGTTTTGGCAACTGGGAAGGGGCATGACATCCACGCTGGAGCGCAGGCAGTTCTGGCGGCCGGTGATGCGGGGCGTCAAATGGACCTGGTTTTGGCAGAGCGAAACCGGCTGCGAGTAACCATAGGTCGTGCCGTGAAAAACGTGATATTTCATGACGCCCGAACCGCGAAAGTCGCCGATAGTTGACGGGAAGCGGCGGTGTGGGTGAGGTGCTTGTGTGTGATGACGTCGGAAAGCTCGCGGAGAAAGCCCGCCAGCTTGTCCGCCAGGCGTTCCAAGTGGCCGCGAGTCCGGCCTTCGTCCACTTCGCCCAGAGCCTCCAGATCCGTCAGCCGCAACGCTCCGAGAGCAGCATACATGATTTGCTGGTCCTTGGCGGCTTGGACCACGTCGGCATGCGGGAGCGAGCCAAGGTGCTCGGCCAGGGCATTGAGCTGGAATCCGACGGCCCTGGGATTGGTCTCGTCGATGAGAATCAGGTCGAGGACGGGCGGAAGTTGCAGGCTGGTGAGGTATCGGTAGCGATAGGTCATCGAGCTGTCAAAGATTTCCAAGATCACTTCCAGCAGCGGCGAAAGTTCGACTTCCGCGGGGACGAGCAAACGCTTGACCAGTCGCAACGAATACAGCGCCCGTTCAATCCGCCGTCCCACGTCCAAGAACTGCCAGCCCGGTCCGCGAGTCATGTTCTCCGTGGCGAGCCCGCTGAACGCGGCCAGCAGACTGAGCATCTGGTTGAGCAGCAGCAGGATGTCCCCCAGCCGGTCGCGGCGGTTCAGCCAGGGAAAGAGCAGCTCCACATCGAGTTGGTTGACGATTCGCCAGCTATCGAGCGAGAGGCGGTCGCGGACCAGGGTGGCTGTCTCGCGAAGAGACTGCAGCGAGCTTTGCAACCCCAGCGGACGGTCGTCGAAGGTGAGCGCGGAAACTTCGCGCCGGAGATCCTCAAAAGGGTCAGGTGAATCTGAGTGATGATCCGGGAGTTGCGACTCGCCCTCCTCGCTGAGCGCCTGCACCAGCAGCCAGAGCTCCGTCAGGCCACTCGGCTCCAGGTCGTTCGTCAGCCGGACCACGGCGCTCCGCAAGTGGCGGATGATTCCCTCGGCTCGTTCGACATGCCTGCCGAGCCAGTACAAATTGTCGGCCACGCGGCTGGGAAGGTCGAAGGGGCTGCGCCGCAGCTCCAGTGCGGCCCGATGGGGACGGAGAAGCGTGACGGCATCCACGGGCGTGTCGGAGAGAATCCAAACGTCCTTGCTGGCCTGGCCGGAGGAAACCGATTCGGCCAGGGATTCGGAAGTGGGAGCCACGCGGGCGAGACCGCCGGGCATGACGCTGTAGGTGCCGTTCGTGGCCGCGGCAAAGGCCCGCAGACCAACTCGGAGCGGAGCGACGCCGTTCTCGCTCCAGGCCGGCATGGTCGAATGGTGAATCGGCTCCTGGGCAACGAAATCGGCCGGCGAAGAGCGGATGCGGCTCAGCAGATCTTCGCGCTGCGATGCCGTGAGCTGCCAGCCGTGGATCGGCCGTTCCCAGCGATGCATGATCGCGGGGCGAATGATGAGGTGGTCGAGATTCGACAGGACGAATCGGCAGGGCTCTGGCTGCCCGCACCACCAGGTGGGGACGGAAGGGAGAACCAGTTCTTCGCCTAAGAGCTGGCGGCAGGCCGCTGGCAAGAATGCAGCCAGAGCCGGCGCTTCGGCGACTCCACTGCCGAGGGAGTTTGCGACGAGGACCTGCCCGGTGCGAGCCGCCTGCACGAGGCCGGGGACGCCGAAGAGTGAATCCGAGCGAAGCTCCAAAGGATCGCAGTCGTGGTCGTGAGTGCGGCGGAGAATGACATCGACGGGAAGCAATCCGCCGAGCGTCTTCAGAAACACCTTGCCGCCGCGAACCGTGAGATCTCCTCCTTCGACCAACGTGTAGCCGAGGTAGCGGGCGAGATAGGCATCTTCAAAGTAGGCGGTGCTTTTGGGGCCGGGTGAGAGGAGCACGACTCGTGGATTGTCCCGGCCGCTGGGGGCGAGCACGGCGAGAGAGTCTCGCAACGTGATGAAGAACGACGCCAATCGCTCCACATGCAGGCGATGAAAGTCGCTCGGCAGCGTGCGGGAAATCACCAGCCGGTTCTCGACGGCATATCCCGCGCCGGAAGGCCCTTGCGTGCGATCCGCCATGACGACGACGCTGCCGTCCGGTTTACGGGCGAGATGGGCGGCATACAAATGCAGGTAGACATCCCCTGGTGGGCGGATGCCGTGGCAGGGGAGCAGGTAGCCGGGATGGTTGAAAAGCAGTTCGGGCGGAAGGGTGCCTTGCTTTAAGAGTTCTCGCGGGCCGTAGAGATCGGCCAGCACGCGGTTGAGGAGGGTGGCACGTTGAATCAATCCGCGAGTGAGCTTCTGCCATTCCCGCAGCGTGATGAGGAGCGGAATGGGGTCAAGTTCCCAGGGGCGGCCGGCTCCCTGGGGAGCGCCGTAGAAGTTGTAGGTGACCCCGTTTTCTCTTAGCAGCCGGCGAGCTTGCTCGCTGCGTTGGGCCAGACCTTGGGGCCCGAGCTCTTCCAATCCTTGCACGAACTGCCGCCACGATTCGCGCAGCCGTCCCCCCGCCGTCAGTTCGTCAAACGCTTCCGCAGGTGGGACATAGCCGGAAAACAGTCCGCTTGGAGGCAGCACCTCCACCGTCCCGGTCGATTGCATCATGCGTGGATCTCAAACGGAGGGGAACCCTCCCAAAAAGGGCCGCTTACTGCAAGTAGCGTAATTGCTCCAGGGGGGCGAGTAAAGTTCAAGTCGAGCCTAAGGGTCGAGGCTGGCGAGCTCGTCGGGCCGACGGAGGTCGAGTGTCAGGGGATAGTCGCGGTTCTGTTCCACGGGCGGAATCTCCAATTTTCCGCCGGTATGGCCGAACGAGAAGAACCGCGCGGAGCGGCGGCCTTCGGCGGCGTAGGCATTGACGGGAAAGTCTTCGTGATGCCTGCCGCCGGGATGGGCGACGTGCCATTGGCAGCCCCCGAGCGAGCGGTGGTTCCAGGTGTCGAGAAGGTCGAATGTGAGAGGCGAATGAACTCCAATCGTGGGATGCAGGCAGGACTCCGGCTGCCAGGCACGGAAACGGACGCCGGCGACGTATTCCCCCTTGGTGCCGGTGGAATGGAGCGGCACGCGGCGGCCGTTGCAGGCGAGGACGAATCGCGAGTCGGTTAGACCGCGGACCTTGACTTGC
>SXOA01000165.1 GCA_005778405.1 Planctomycetaceae bacterium | reverse complement strand
GGCCCTCTCCCAAAGGGAGAGGGGGAAGTTCCTATTGCCGCCCCAAACCAAAGTACCAGCCCAGCACCTGCTCGCAGCACAAAATAGCTACCACGATCCAGATCAGATACCACCAGATTTCCGTTTGCGCCCCGCCCCCAGCAATGCTGATGGCGTCGTCAAACTTGACAAGGTGAATATTGGCGTCGCCGATTTCCTTCTGCATAGAATCCGTGTCCACCCGCTTGAGGTTTCCTTCCGTGAAATCCACATTCGCGGCGAACAGCACCGGCTCCAGGCCCCCTTCGCGGCGATTGAGCTTCATCTCATAAAAGCCGACCAGGTCCGTCCCCTTATATTCGAGCTGCCAGACCGTCTTCTGCTGTGCACTCTCGCCCTTGCCGTCTTTGGCGGTCTTGTCGGCGGCAGTCTTGTCGGTTTTGTCGGCCGGGGCCTTGGAATCCGCACCCTTGGCGGCGTCCACTTCGCTGCCCGAATCGGCCTTAATGTTGGCCTTCTTTTCCTTGGGCCCTTCGACGGAGGCATCCAGTTCGAACAGGGTCAGGTCGAGCGGCTGGCGGAGCGGCTCACCGACGCGGACCAGGCCCTTGTCTCCCCGGTCGCCGGACATGTATTTCACCAGTTGCTGCATGGCGACGAGGTAGGTCGGGTCGCTGGTCCAGTTGGACCAATCCGCATCGGCAGGAAACGTCGTCGCCAGCACGCGCCCGCGCCCCAGCGGCTTTTCAGCAAACGCCAGGGAATCGTCGATGTCGTTGAACCGCGCGGAAACCGAAACCAGGCTCCCGAGCTGATCCTTCTTGACGCTGCTTCCCCACCAGCGAAACGTCTTCACGCTGTCGAGCGACTGTTGCGCTGCCACGCCCGTAAAGATTTGCAAGACCGGGTGGTTGGCCTGCTCGACCCGAAAATTCACCCATTTCTGCTCGGCTTCATCACCCTTGAGGTTCTCTAGCTTGAAGGGAGATAGCCCGAGGCCATCCTTGTAATAGTTTTCGTTGAAGAAAGCTTCGTCCACCTGGTCCCCCGGCATCATCACCAGCCCGCCGCCGGCATCGACCCATTTGCGAAGCTTCTCGATATTCTCCAAGGTCTTGTCGCCCAGGCGGTACACATTACAGAGAAAAATGACGCCATACTTATCGAGCGTCAGGGACTCCATCTCGCTTTCGGTCACAATATCCACCACGACACCCGACGGAATCGGACCAAACGGAGCCAGCGACCGCTTAATATAAAACGACTCTGATTTGCCAAACGACGCGCTCGGATCCCCATCCACAATTAGCGCCGGAATGCCCCGCACAATTCGCGCCGGATAATATGCCACGCTATCCGCCGGCAGCCGGTCGTCTTCGCCCTGCTTGGCGGTGGTGACTTCCACTTTCACCTTTCGCGGCGGCAATGTGGCCCGCAGGGCGGCTTCCGCATTCTCCTCTTCCGCGGAGAAGGTGAAAGAGAACGAGCGGCTTTGCTTTTCGCCGGGGGCGAGACGTTCGATTTCTTCTTGCACCGGCAGCGAATCTCCCGCGCCAAACTTGATGCGGATATCGCGGGCTTCGCTGGAGCCCTGGTTGAGCACTTCCACGTCAAACCGCGAGGCCACCCCCGCCACTAGCGTCCCTTCCGGCCGAATTTCCGTTACTGTCAGATTCCGGTCCTCGGCATCGCCGGCATCCACCACGTAGCAATTGGTGGTGGTCTTCGAAATGTCGATCAGCGTCTTGAGCGGCGATTCCTGCCCTTCGCTCCCGTCCTTCCAATCCCGCTGTCGCAGGTCGGTGATGACATAGACCACGCGGCTGACGTTCCCCTTCTCGCCGGAGAGCCGGTCCTGCAACTGCTTGAGCGTGGCATCCAGGTTGGCCGCCTTGTCGCTCACGTCCAGCTTGTCGATGGTTTCGTTGATCTCGGCGATGCTCTTCTTGTTGAGGGCCGCGGCGTTGAACTGCGGCTGGTCGGGCTGCGAGGTCAGGATGAGCGTGAGCGTGTTGTCGGACTGGTCGCTTGCGAGCGCCTCCGTTAGCCGCGTCAGCCGCTGGCGAGCCTGGTCCCAGGCGGACTCATTTCCCACACGGGCCTGCATCGAAAGCGAATCATCGACAATGACAATCCGCTCGTACTGCGTGGCATTCAGGATTCCCGCGGTCAGCGACGTCGGAATGAACGGCCGGGCCAGCAACAAGCCAATCAGCAGCACCGCCAGGCAGCGGAGCAACAAGAGCAGCAGGTTTTCCAGGCGGACGCGGCGACGGTTTTTCTTATCGGCGTCGAGCAAAAACTCCATCGCCGCCCAGTCGACAATCTTGAACTTCCGCTTGTTCAGCAGATGGATGATGATCGGGATGGAAACGGCCGCCACGCCGGCCCACATCAGGCCCGTGCTGGTCAGGAATGCTTCCTCGCCAAAGAGAGCCAGCAAGCTAAACGATCCATCGGTCATAGAAGTCTCAAATGTCTCAAATCGCAAATGTCAAATCTCAAATCCCGCTTTCTACTCCGCTAATGAAACCCGCGATGCACCGCGGTTCTTCGCACCTTTTGCCGGAAGGCCAAATAACCCGATAGCGCCGCATCGAGCGGCTCTTTGGTGTTCATCAAGACATAGTCCACGCCGGCCGTGGCGCAAGTCTTGCGCACGTTCTCTAAAAACTTATTCACAGACTCCAAATACGCCCGCCGCAAGGCCCGCGGCTCCGTGTGCAGCTGCACCGCCATTTCCAGCCCGCGGAACAGCGTGTTGTCCGTGAACGGAAAGGTCAATTCGTCGTCGTGCATCGTGTGGAACAGCACCACTTCGTGCTTGCGAAGTCGGAATTGTTTGAGGGCCTCGGCCAGCGTCGGAATCGGCAGGAACAGGTCGCTGATGAGCACCACAATGCCGCGGCGGCGGATTTGCCGGGCGAGTTGCGGGAATACATCCGAAATGTCCGTCTGTTCGTCGGGCTGCGTCTGCTCCATTTCGTGCAGCATCAGCTTGAGATGGTTGGGATGCGAGCTGGCGGGAAGGTTCTTCTTCACCTTGGTGGTGAAGGTGACCAGCCCCACCGCGTCCTGCTGTTGTTGCAGCATATAGGCCAGGCTTGCACCGCAGGTCGCGCCGTAGTCGTATTTGCTCCACTCCCCCCCATATTTCATCGACTTGCTGGCGTCGAGAATGATGGTGCACTTCAGGTTGGTCTCTTCCTCATACTCCTTGATGTAGAGGCGGTCGGTTTTGGACCAGACCTTCCAATCGATGTGGCGGATGTCGTCGCCGGGAGCGTATTCGCGGTGCGTGGCGAACTCCACCGCAAAGCCATTGTAGGGGCTGCGATGCTGACCGTTGATGAACCCCTCCACGACCAGCCGCGCCCGCACGTCCAGCCGCTTGATGCGGTCGAGCGTTTTGGGATCCAGATAGGTGGGTTTTGTGACGGCGTCGGTGGACATGAAGGCGGGCAGTGAGTGGTGAGTGCTGAGTGGTGAGTGCTGAGTGCTGTGTGCTGAGTGCTGAGTGGTGAGTGCTTTACTACTCACCACTCACAACTCACCACTCACTCCCTCATCACGCAAATGCCCGGCTAAGTTGCGGGGCAATGTCGTCCCCCTGCCGCCGTTCGGGGACTTCCAGCAGCAGCTTATCGATGACCTTGTCCGAGCTGACTCCGCTGGACTCGGCATTGAAGTTGGTGATGACGCGGTGCCGCAGCACGGGATGAGCGACCGCCTTGATGTCGTCGGTGTTAACGAAGAACCGGCCGTTGAGCATCGCCCGGGCCTTCCCCCCCAGCAGCAGATATTGCATACCGCGGGGTCCGGCTCCCCAGCTCACCAGCTCCTTGACGAAGGCTGGAGCGTCCCCCTCGTGCACGCGCGTCGCTCGCACCAGGCGGAGAGCATAATGAATCACATGCGGAGCGACCGGCACGCGGCGGACCATCTGCTGGAGCTGCATGATCTCTTCGCCGGTCAAGACGCCGCTCAGGTGAGCCGACATCTGGGCCGTTGTCGTTTCGGCAATTTTGAACTCTTCGTCGTAGCTGGGATACTTCACAAACACCTTGAACATGAACCGGTCCTGCTGAGCCTC
>SXOA01000164.1 GCA_005778405.1 Planctomycetaceae bacterium | reverse complement strand
GGCCCTCTCCCAAAGGGAGAGGGGGTATGTCTAACGCGTGGCCCGCTGCATTTCCAGTATCCAGCCGGGAGTTTCTCGCGCGTAGGTCTCGATGAGGGGCCAGCGGGTGAAGTAGTACCAGGCATTGCAGCCCTGAAACACCGCGCTCAGGGCGATGACGGTGCCGTAGATCGCCAGAATGACCAACTGATAAAGCTGCCGAAATTTTTCCGCGGAGCCGAGCGCCGATTGAAGCTCAGGATACTGTTGCATCTCCTTGGCAAACGGTCCCGCGCCCGTGAAGGCGTCCAGGATCATCCAGAGGCTGTAAACGATGATCAGGCTCAGGAACCCCACCTGGTTCCAGCCGAGCAGCCGGGCGGCTTGGGGATCGAAGGCCAAAAGCATTTTCTTGCCGCGGAACTCGTTGTACGTCACGACGCATAATCCCACGGCTACCAGAAACCCGGCCACGCTGAAAGGAGCAAAGGGAAGCGAAAGCAGTGCAAATGCTCCCGTCACCCAGCCGTTGAAAGCAGCCACGCGGGCGGCCGAGCGAATCTTGGCCGCTCGGGAATGGGCGGAAGCAATCTGCTGGTGATGTTCCGCGGAAAGCGGTCCCGCCGAATGTGCGGTTTGTGCGGTCGAAAGGGCGATGCTCACGGAGTCCCCCGGCTGAAAACTGAATGCAGCGAACGGGAAACTCTACGACCGGTGCCGCGAGAAGCAAATCGCTCCTGGGGTCACTTTTTCCCCTTCCCCTTCTCTTTTGGCGGCAGAGTGGCAACGGGCTCGGCGGGTGCCGGCGGAGGTGCACCTGCAGTCGCCTCCCCTTTCGGCGTCACGCCGGCGGCAATTGTCAGCCGGTCCATGGTGAGGAGTTCCCGCTGGAGGATTTTTAGCGTGGTTTGCAAGAACACGACCACCATCGGGCCGACAATGATGCCGATGGGGCCGAGTGCTTGAATACCGCCGAGCACACTGAGAAGCGCCAAAAGCGGATGCAGATTGGACTGTCCATGCAGAACCATGGGCTTGATGAAATTGTCCGAGGTCGAAACGATTCCCGCGCCGTAGACGGCCAGCAGGATAGCTGCCGCGGGCCGTTCTTCCACAAAGTAGAGATAGAGGCAAACGGGAATCCAAACCGCGGCGGCCCCCGAGAAGGGAACCATCGCCAAGACCATCGTCAGCAGCATCAACAAGGCCACGGCGTTTTCGAGCCCCGCGAAGTAAAACCCAACTCCCGCGAGCAAGCCTTGCACCACTGCCGACAGCAGCGTTGCCGTCACCACCGCCCGGCAAACGCGGACAAATTCTTCCACCAGCTCGCGGACATATTTTTCCTCCAAGGGGGAAAGCCGCACGGCGGCATTGACCATTCTCTCCCCTTCCGCCAGGAAGAAAAACACTGATGCCACGGTAATGATGATGCCCAGCACCATCTTGCCGAGGATCGCCAGCGTATCGCCGCCGAGTGACAGCAGCGGTGAACCTGCCGAAGAAGTCACTCGCTTGAGCACTGCCTCCATTTGCTCGTCGGTGGGGTTGGCCAGCTCCTTGAGCCAGCCCTTCAGCGAGCCCCCCAGATAATCCCGCCGATACTGGCGAAACTCCCAGTCCACTCTGCGGACGGCGTCATCCTGCTCCAGCGTTTGGGGAGCGGCCGCTTGAAGTTCTTGAAGTGCGGCCTGCAAGGCGTCCGCCGAAACCGCTTGGGACTTCTGCAACTCGGCCGCCGCCGTTGCCAGACGATCAAGCCGCTGCCGCAGGATATTGACCTCGTCAGCGGAAACTTGCGGGATCGCTCCGAGCTTTTGCTGGTCGCGCCAGTGCTGGAGCTTCGCGCTAAACTGATGCAGTTCGACCTTGTTGGGAATGTCGAGGTCAAATTCCTGCCGCAGCTTCTTGGCCTTGCCGGCAACATCCGTGGCCTGTACCTGTTCGACGACGGACACACTCTGCACTGCCGCCATCGTCACCACCAGCGCGGCCGGCGCAAGCACCACCAGCAGCACCAGAAACGTGGTCACTCCCGCCGCCAGGTACCGATTCTTCCAGAACTTCTCGAGCGCCCAGCGGTATAACGGCTGAAACACAACTCCTAAGAGCGCCGCCATGAATAGCGGCAGCAGAAACACCGCCATCACCTGGTAGAACAGCACCACGATGACAATCAGGATGCCAATCAGAACAGCAAACGACACCAACCGCGACATAATCCACTCCGGGCGAGTGGAAGTCGGTTCCACCCGCCAAAAACGAGGCCGCGCCGGCCCCCAGAAGTTATTCGACAAAAGCCGCTGGGTATTGTAGCCGCTAGTGCCTTCTTACACAGTCTAGAAGAGAGCTTAGCCCCCGCGTCCACGCGGGGATTCGCCGCGTGGACGCGGCGGCTAAGCCTGGCAAATCTTGGTGCCGCTGAAAACACGGAGTGGCGCTGTTTACCGGGTAGCTGTTCTGCGCCGGCCATCCTACATTCAAGTCTTATGTCCATTCATGCCCACAATCGCCGCGCCTGGGACGAGCGGGTTCGCGACGGGGAGTGCTTCACGCGCCCGGCGCGGGACGAGGATTTCGCCAACCCACTGGCGACCGTCGACGGCCTGGGGTGGCTCGGCGGAGATATCCGCGGCAAGCGGCTGCTCTGCCTGGCGGCGGGGGGAGGGAAGCATGGTCCGCTGTATGCCGCGGCCGGAGCGCACGTGACCGTGGTGGACATCAGCCCCGCCATGCTGGAACTGGACCGGCAAGTGGCGGCCGAGCGGAAGCTGCCTTTGCGAACCGTGGAAGCCTCGATGGACGAGCTGCCCATGCTGACGGCGGGGGAATTCGACATCGTCATCCATCCCGTCAGCACCTGCTATGTGCCGGAGATTGGCCCCGTCTACCGCGAAGTCGCTCGCATCACCCGCGGCGGCGGGCTTTACATCAGCCAGCATAAAAGCCCGACGAGCCTGCAAGCGGAAATACAGTCGTCCGCGCGGGGCTATGAATTGACCGAGCCGTACTATCGCTCCGGCCCGCTCCCCCCCGTTCTCGGCAGCCCGCACCGTGAGGAAGGGACGCTGGAATATCTGCACCGCTGGGAAGAAATCCTCGGCCACCTCTGCCGCAGCGGCTTCGTCATCGAAGACGTCTCCGAGCCCCTGCACGCTAAAGCGGGCGAACCCCCCGGCGACTTCGGCCACCGCAGCCGCTTCGTCGCGCCCTACATCCGCCTCAAGGCCCGGCGAGTGGGGAGCAGTGCCGCGGCAACAGGCGGTCCTCGGATCGTGTTGCCGTAACGACACCAGCCCGAAGATCGGTAGGGTGCATGAGTTACACGAAATGCACGCGGGGAGAGTTACGCGCGTGTATGGCGCTGGCGCTAATGCACCCTACAATGCTCCCGCGCTTGCGCGTCGGGCTAGTGAATCCAAGCCCCGCGCGAGTTACACTATCAGCCATGTCCTTTGATGACCGACTCCGGCAGGCGATTGAGCGCGGGCACAAGCGCGGGGAGGTCCGCGCGCACGAAGCCCAGAAACGGGCCATGACCGAGGAGGAGTGCAAACGGCTCCACTCGCAATTGCGGCTGACGCTTTCCGATCAGATCGAAGCCTGCATCAAACGGCTGCCGAACGTGTTTCCGGGCTTTCAGTACGAGACGATTTACGGAGACAAGGGGTGGGGCGGGGCCTGTTTTCGGGACGACCTGCGAATCGCCGGCGGCCAGCGGACCAGCAACTACAGCCGGTTGGAAATGACGGTCCGGCCTTATTCGCCGTCCCTGCACGTGCTGGAACTGGCGGCGAAAGGGACCATCCGGAACAAAGAAGCCTTCAACCGCAGCTACTACGAAAAGCTGGAAGAAGTCGATGCCGCCAAGTTTCACGACCTGATCGACGCCTGGGTACTGGAATACGCGGAAATGTTCGCCGCGGCCAAGTAGGGCGCGGCTTGAAGTCTGGCATCAACCCGACGAGCTTGTGAGTCACTGGTGAAGCCCAGACCTTTCGCAGGCGAAGTTCCTGACCCTCTGGGTCTGCCTGGAAACGAGCGAAAAAAGTCCTGTCGAGCTGAGGGGTACCCCTATCAGCCTGATAGCCGCGTGTCGAAAGAAAGAGGGGATTCCCTTTCCAGCGGCCCGCTCCAGCGCGGAGAGGAGCGTCTCTTCATCCCTTTGTCGCGCTAGCGAATCTACGGCGCGAAGATCGGCAGGTAGTTGTTGGGCATCTGCAGGATGATGCAGGCCATGGCGGTGCCGAATTCGGCGCAGACTTCGCTGTCGCCAAAGCTGCCGTCGCCGCTTTGCTTTTTGAGGAGCGTGTCGCGGATGGCGGGATACCACTTGGTCCAGTATTCACCGCCGGCGTGCCACATGGCTTGCACCGCGTAGTACTGGCCGTAGAAGAAGTATCCGTGGTAGCCGGCGTTTCCCTGGGCACTGCCGGGGACGTACCGCATCAGCCACTTGAGCCCCTTTTCGACCTCGGGGGTGTCATAGATGCCCGCGCTGTAGAGCGAGACCACGCCGGCCGCGGTGAGCGGGAAAGTGCCGCTGCCGCCGGAAGCGATTTGATAGCGAAAGCTGCCGTCGGCGTTCTGGCTCTTTTTCACGTAGTCGATGCACTTGGCCCGGACTTCGTCGGGGACATGGATGCCGGCGTCCCGCGCCGCCCGCAGACCCATGATGTTGCAGATGGTGATCGAAAGGTCCGCGTCGGACTTCACCGGCTGATAGCGCCAGCCGCCGGCTTCGCTTTGGCACTGGCAGGTGAGTTTGACCGCGGCGCGGAGCTTGTCGCCGACGGTGCTGTCGATGTCGGCCCGGTCGGACATGCCGTAGACCTCGGAGAGGAACAGCGTGGCAAAGCCGTGGCCATACATATTGTCCTGGCCAAAGCCGGGGGCGGAGATGTAGCCGCTTTCCTGGACGCATTTGGAAATGTGCTTGACGCACTTGTCAATGACTTTTCCGAACGGTCCCTGCCCCGGCGGCGAGCCGCTGCACATGAAAGCCAGGCCGGCAAGACTGCCGACGGCGACGCCCCCCTGATAGCCGCCATGACCGAAGGCCCCTTCGTCCGCACCAGAGTTGTTCTGCCGCTTGGCGAGCCAGGTGAGAGCCTTGTCCACCGCTTTCTGCGTCTCCGGCGTCATGTATTCCGCCGAGCGGGCCGCATCGAATTTGTCGTCCTGCCCCTTCGCTAATTGAGGCGCGAGCGCCAGCGATGAACCGACGGCAGCCGACGAGGCGAGAAAGTTGCGGCGAGAGAGCGTCATGGCGAGACCTGGAGGAAGTGGGGTAACCTGCCAGCCTGCCCTAGCTGGAACTGAATTGGATTTGGGCGAGTTGGAAGCCTACCCCGCTATTATGCGCGATAAGGAAGCCGCAGTGCCAGCACAATTTACGAATCGGGAGGCTGGGCGGTCCTGAAACTGTTGTTGGGACCAGCCCTTAGGCAAGATAGAATCAAGACATGGAATTCTCAAAAGCCGCAGGTGGGAGGAGAAAAGTGAAGATTTCAGCCCCTCGCAGGTTTTCCAAAACTGAATTTGCCGAGCGCGGTGACGCGATCTACGAAAATGTCGTTCGGGAACGTCTCCGGCCGGAGGAGATAGGCTGTTTCGTGGCCATCGATATTGAATCGAGTGATTACGAAATTGACGCGGATGAACTTGCCGCTTGTCAACGGCTGCGGAAACGACGTCCCGACGCCCAGATTTGGATCGTGCGGGCGGGATCGCCGTTCGTTCATCGGTTTGGGAGTGGAAGCCTGCGGAGCGATGCATGATCACCGGTGTCGTGCAGCAAAATGAGGCTCGAATTCAAATCAGCATCACCGGGACTCGCGGCCGCTCGCGGCAAGTCGTAGCGGTCATCGATACTGGATATACGGCGTCGCTGACTCTGCCCCCGTCTCTGATTAGCGCCCTTGGACTACGCTGGCAGAGCGTGGGACGAGGCACTTTGGCCGCTGGCAGTCAGTGCTTGTTCGATGTGTATGAAGCATCGCTTCGTTGGGACCGCCGAACATTGCAGATTCTTGTTAACGAGGCGGATAGCGACCCACTCGTTGGCATGGAGTTGCTGAAAGGCTTCGATTTGTCAATGCAAGTGAAAGATGGCGGCAGGGTCTCGATAAAACGGCTTTCGAAGAAAACCTAGTAGTTCCCTTTCACGCTAAATCCGTATAGCTAATCAGCCGGATTCCGGCGAATTTGATGGCTTCGATGACGCGCGGGCTGATGAGCATTTGGGTGATGCCGTCCCGGTCGGCGGCGACGTTTTCGTAGCCGGGGTGACCGATGGCGCGGGTTTCGGCATCGTCGTAAGCGGGGTGCGTGACGAGGAGCCAGTTGCCGGGCTGTTTTTTGGCGATGAATTCCAGCAGCGAATCTTCCTTCTCTTTCGCGGTCTGTTTGGATGTGCCGACGCCGGGGACATGTTTCAGTGGGCGATCCGCGGGCAGCCCTTCACTTTCCAACCGGAGCTTGAATTCCTTGGCCAGATTTTGAGTGAGCGCTTTGAGCTCGGGCATGGCGGTGGCGGCCCCCATGTGGGCGGAGAGATGGGTCACCTTGGGGAGGTGCTTTCGCAGCAACTCAATCTGGGCCCGCAGCTCGCGCTCGACTTCGTCCAGCTTGGGAGACGAATCGAGAAAGCCGGTGCTGGCAGGTGGAGCGTTGTTGCTGGCGCGGGTGCGGGGATGGAAGTAGCCGTTGGCATCGACCAGGCTGGGAGCATGGGTGAGGGGCCGCCATTTGATGCGGTCCCATTCGCTGGTGAGGCAGAGGTGGACGCCAACATCGATCTGCGGTGCTTCCTTCAGCAACTTGACCGCATCCAAGAACCAGGGGCCGGGAGCAATGACCTCCACCGAACGGCAGATCCCCTTGAGGCAAGCCTCCACGCATGCCGCATTGATCGAGCGAGCCGCACCGAGATCGTCACCCCGGACCAGCAGGTTGACTTCTGTTGGCTCGGCGGCTGGGAGTCTGGCCAAGGCTCCTGACGCGATTGCCGCTGCACCAGCAACACCGCAAAACAGCCTGCGGGAGATGGAGTGTGACATAGGGTACTGTGGTTATAGGAGTACAAACGCGGGAGACCTTCGGTCCGCCGTTTCGGCGGGGTCAGAGACCCTCGCCGAACTTTGGGCAGGTCAGCCGCATTTTAGCAGGCAATTCGCCGCGTTGTTCCCCGGCGCGCTGGTTCGAGTAGAATTAGATTCATGGGCCTGCTCGACAAACTCCAGAACATGTTCGCCGACAAGCGAACCGATCTCGCCGAGCGGTTTGAGATCGTCCGGGAGGCGGTGCATGGGACGATGTCCAACTTTCACATGGCCATCGACCGCCGGGACAAGCGGACCATCGGTCTCAAAATCCTGGACCGCGAAAAAACGGCCGCCTTCGAGGCTCGCTTCAAGAGCCTCAAGAAGCCGTGGGAAGGAATGATTGCCCTCAAGCTCAAGCACCCGCGGATTGTGGAAACCTATGAAGCGGACAAAGCCAAGGATGGGCGGCAGTTTATCGTGATGGAGTTTATTGAGGGGACCGGCCTGAACGTGCTGCTCAACAACCGGGACAAGATCGTACTCGGGAATCGGCACCGGCTGGCGAGGCAAATGGCGGAAGCGATTGACGGGGTCCACAAGGCGAACTTTATCCACCGCGACGTTTGCCCGCGCAACTTCATTGCTTCCCCCGATGCGACCAGTCTCAAGCTCATAGACTTCGGCCTCACTCTCCCCGCCGAGCCACCCTACATGCAGCCGGGCAATCGGACGGGCACTCCGCTTTACCTCGCTCCCGAGATTGTCCGCCGCAAGCCCACGGACCAGCGCGTGGACATTTTTGCGTACGGCGTGGCCTGCTATCAGCTTTGCACGTTCGAGTTTCCCTGGCCGTCGAGCGATACTACCGGCCGCGGAGCGCTGCAGCACGACAACCTGGCCCCGATTCCCATTTTGCACAAGCGGCCGGACCTCAACCCCGCCTTGGCCAAGACCATCATGCAGTGCTTGTCGCCCGATCCCAATGGGCGGCCCGCCAATATGGAAATGGTGCTCAAGGGCTTGAAGAATGTGCCGGATGAGGAAGCTTAGCCGCCGCGACCACGCGGCGTTCCCTGCGTGGTCGCGGGGGCTAAGCTGAGGCGGATGCTCTCCTTGATGAATCTGGTGAACGCCGGCTTGCGGATGTCCTTTAGGCCGCGGAGCTTGACGTGACGCATGGATTTGCCGGTTCCCTCGATGAGGCCGCGTGGGTCGTTGACCTCGGCTCCCAAATAGAGGACGAAGTTCACGGTGTACTGCATCGACATGAATCCGCAGATGCACTTGCCGCCGGCGGTGTAGCAGGGCCAGCCCCACTTCACCTCTTCGGTCAGCTTGCGGCTGGCGGCGCGGATGACCGCTCTCAGTTTCTCCGCCACGTCCTTCTTCCAGCCGGTGAGTTCCTCGACGTAGTCATCGATGAGCGGACTCATGTCCTGCTGCTTCTTGGCCGCGGCTTGCTTCTTGGCGAGGGGAATCTTGTGACGCATGGTTCACCGGGCTTTGACGGGGATGAATTGCGCGGCATCGGCAATGACGTGGCCGTCCGTGCCGGCATTGGAGATGGTCACGCGGGCGGACTTCTCGAACTTGAATTTGCCGAGCGAGATGGAAAGCCCTTCCACCGTCGGCTGTTTCTTTTGATTCACCGTGAGCTTTGCGTCGCCATCGGCATGCTGCACGACGACGGGTACATTCGTCGCCCGGTTGGGATTGGCGGTGTACCAAAGGCGGACTTCGTATTCGCCGGCCGCGGGAAGGTCCGTCTGGAACGTGACCCGCAGTTTTCCCTGCATGGCGTTGCCGTCATGCAGATAGCCGCTACCGACAAAACCGCCGATGGAGCTGCTCATCTGCCAGTCGCCCGTCTTCGCGGCAGCTAAGTCGTCAATCACGATGCCGGGGAGCTTCTTGGGGTCGATGCCGGCAGATGATTTGGCGATCGGTCCTTTCCACTCCAGCACCTGGCCGTCCGCGAGCAAGCGTTCGCGGAGTTTCGTGTAATCCACCTTCTGTACGCTCACGCCGCTCTCGATCGATTGCACGGCCGCGGTTGCGGCCGATTGACCCAACACCATGAACACCGGCTCCATCCGGATGCTGCCGTAGGCGATATGGCTGGCGGAAAGGGCCACGGGAGCCAGAAGATTGGTGCACTCGCGCTCCTGGGGAATGATGGCCCGGTAGGAAATCGGATACGGCGAAACTCCCACCTGAATGTCCCCTTCGTTGCGGGCGTATCCGCGCTCATCCACATATCGCTGCACGTTGTGAGAATCCATGTTGTACGCCCCCAGGCCGACAGCGTCGTCCGCCGTCCGCTTGCGCTGGCAATCGTCTTGCGTCATGACGTAGGCCCCGATCATCCGCCGGCCTTCGCGGACATAGAGCTGATGCGGCCAGCCGCCGGTCGATTGAAATTCATCCCGGCAAAGTCCAAAGCGATTGACCTCCGCGCGGACTTTTGGCGGCACGCGGTCATTCGTGGCCAGCGTCCAAAGCAGCCCCTGGGTGTAGAGCAGATGCTCCTGAAAGATCTTGTCCCGCGCGGCGAAGTCCCCTTCCGGCCAGGCATAGTTCATGCCGATGTTGTCGGTCGAGAAGCCGTAGTTGTTATTGACGTCCGTCTTTCGATTCGGCATGAAGATCGGGTTCCACGGTGCGCGGGTTTCGCCGGCGTCGAAGTTCCGCAGCAGCAGCTCGTAGCGAAGCGGGTCGTAGCCAGCCGGTTTGGTGAAGGGAATCTGATTGGCCTTCACGTCGGTGAGGCAGAGCCGAAAGTTGTAGGTCTGCACGCGATTGTCTCCGCTGCCGTCTTCGCCCGGCGGACCGGCGACGACCCCCGGCAAGAGGCCGCTGGTCTTGTCCCCCTTCTTGAAATACGGATCAACCTTGTCCATCAGTTGATGCTTGACCGCGTGGGCCACTTGCACGCCGTTGAGTGTCTCGCCATGGACGCTGTTCGCCTCGCGGCCAACGTGAAAACTCACGCCGGCGAGGGCCAGCAAATCCCCTTCATACGTCGCGTCGATGAACCGCCGGCCGCGAAATGCCTTGCCGCTCTCCATTCGGATGGAAATGATCGCCCCGTCCGTCTTCTCCACCCCGCGCTGCAAATCCAGCCGTTCACCGAGCACCACCGGCACCTTGGCTTCTTGCACCCATTCATTCATCAGCCGCTTGGCGACGTGGGGCTCGAAGGTCCACATCGCGTCCTCGGCAGCCGCTTCGGTGGCGCGGCCGCTGCGATAAGCTTCCCGCTTTTCTTGCCGCCAGTTCGTGGGATCATCGTAGTGCTTTTTGACGCGGCGATAAAATTCGCGGGCAACGCCGCCAATAGCCGCCTTATTGCCGATGTCCGTCGCGCCGAGTCCACCGGAAGTGAGCCCTCCCAGGTGCGCGCCCGACTCAATCAGGATGACCGTTTTTCCCATCCGCCGGGTTTGCACTGCGGCCGCCACGCCGCCGCTGGTGCCGCCGTAAATGACGACGTCGTAAACCGGTTCCTCGGCGCGGAGCGTCAAAGCCAGCAGACTGGACATTGCGAGGATGATGAAACTTCGCATGGAATTGTCAGGCGGGTGTGGGTGCCGAGTCAGTAACTTCTTCCTTCAGATGCAAATCCAAAATACCCGCGCCGATGGCATCTCCATAAATGTTGACGGTCGTCCGGGCCCGGTCGAGAAACCAGTCGATAGCCAGGATGGTGCCAATTCCCTCCACTGGCAACCCGACCGCTGTCAGCACCATCGTCATCGTGACCAGGCCCGCTTCGGGAATGCCCGCGGCCCCGATGGCGGCTAAAGTCGCCGTGAGCATCACCACAATCAGTTGTGGCAGCGACAGTTCGATTCCCAAAGTCTGGGCGATGAAGACGGCCGCGACCGCTTCATAAAGCGCGGTGCCGTTCATGTTGACGGTTGCCCCGAGCGGCACGACAAAGCCGGCGACGCGATTGGAAATCTTGTTGTTCACCTCGACGCATTCCATCGTCACCGGCAACGTGGCGGATGAGCTGCTGGTGCTCGCGGCCGTGACGATGGCTTTCATCATGTTGGCGGTGAATGTGAATGGGCTCTTCCGCGTGAACAGCCAGTAGAGCAGCATGAGCAGAGCCGTCTGGATCACAAGGCCGATGAGGACTGCCGCCGCATACCAAGCCAGCCGGGCCAGCTCCACCTGAAACTCGCTGCCGCCCCCCCGCTTGGCGATGTTCGCCGCCAAGAGGCCGAAGATGCCGACCGGAGCGAAGAGCATGATCAGGTGGACCATCTTCATGATGGCTTCGTTGGCGGCCTCGAAGAATCTGATCGCCGGCTTTCCTTTCTCGCCGAGCGTAGTCAGGGCCGCGCCAAAGACCAAGGCGAAAATAATCAGCCCCATCACGTTCATTTCGGCAGCAGCGCGGAAGATATTTTCGGGAATCATCCCCTCCGCGGGATTGTTCGGCTTTTCCGGCCCGCGAACCACTTCCAGCATCGTTTCCAGAATGGAGTCATCCGCCTTGGCCGCGGTGGTCTTGGTGACGTGGGCAAACGTGTCGTCGGCATAGGTGCCGGGGCGAATGGTGACGCACAGAACCAGCCCGATGGCCACGGCCAGCAGCGTCGTCGCCAGGAAGTAAATCATCGTCCAAGTCCCCAGCCGCCCCGCCTTACGAATATCCCCCAGCGACGTCACTCCGCAGATCATGCTCGTGACCACTAGCGGAATGACGAGCAGCTTGAGCGAACGGAGAAACAGATCCCCGGCGAAAGTGATCAATTTGAAGGCGGCCCGGGGAAAGCCGTTGGCCTTAGCTTTCTCTAACGCGTCAGCCTCCTTCGCCAGACCCATGAGCCGGTCCATTTCCGCGTCGATCTTGGGCAGTTGCGCTTGCAATCGCTCAGCCTCCGTCTGCTTGTCTTCCTGTCCGTCTTTCTGGATCTGAGCCTCCTTCTGTTTGCGGATTTCAGCCAGCTTTTCCAAGGCGGCAGTGGGTCCGCCGGAAGCCAGCCACATCCGTTTCCCAAAAAACGCGCCGACTAGCACGCCCAGGACAATGGCCCCCAGCAGGAGGTAAATCCCCAGGTGCGAAGCCTTGGGAGGTATGGATTCAAGTGGGCTGGTCGCGGTCATCGTCGTCTCAGGTGTTTGCTGGATGGAACAGGATCAACACGAACCCGTACCCCTCGAAGGGTGTGATTTGATGCAGTATTCAGGTTTCCAGTTTTCGCTTCGCGGTCATTGTCCGGCTCACGCAAATCGCCGCAACGTCCATCCCGACAACACCTTGCGGTGACGCGACCCTTCCTGGGATGGATGCATATTCGCGCTTTCGTGATGCAAAATTATGCACGTTTATGCATTTAGTGTCACGCATCACAACAATAGTTTTTCTCTATTTAGCAAGTAAAAATCACTCCGCTCACTCCAGTTTCTCCTTGAATTCCACCGTTCACTTGCCCGTTGAATTCGCCCCTCCGATCCAACACCCCTCCGAGTCGTCGCTCTCCAAATAGTGTTTAGACTTTCACACCAACCCTCGCTGCCCGACTCAAATCTCATTCCTTACCTCGGCGCGCACTTCTCCTGTTAAGTGTACGTAAGTTTACAAATGCAGGTTGGCCCATTCAAGCCCTCGCCAGCCAGATTTTCCAAGATTTCTTGTAGAATGTCAGCCATGTCCAGCCCTCCCCTGAATGCCACGTCCCGCCTGGCCGTGGTCGCTCTCATCGGCGGCGCGCTCTTCCTGGCCGTTTTTGTCTGGCGAAGGCAGCAGGCGCCGGTCCGCGCGGGAAAGCAGCATCCAGCCGTGGGGAAAGCGTATCTGCCGCACGAGTTTCAGCCGCTGACCGCAAAGCAGCCGGTAGTCGAGTCGGAACTGAGTGGCAAAGTCGTCCTGGTCAACTTCTGGGGTTGGTGGTGCGGGCCGTGCCAGGTCGAGTTCCCGCATCTGATGGATTTGGAGAAAAGCTTGCGGGAAATTCCCAACTTCCGCTTCGTTTCCGTCGCCTGTAGTCGTGATCCGACCCGCGTCGAAGGCGATAGCGACCTACGAGACCGGACAGAGGCCTTCCTCACTGAGCGACGGGCCGACATTTCGACCTATATTGACCCACGGGCCACCGAATTGCGCCGCATTTTCGAGATTTCTGGCGATCCCTCGATCGCTTATCCAACAACCATCGTCATCGGCCGCGACGGCACGATCCGCGGCCTCTGGCTTGGCTATCAGCGGGGGGACGAGTTGGACATGCGAGCCGTGATTGACGAGGCGCTCCAATAACTCACCGCCCACACCCCCGCAGAGGCTAAGCGAACACTTCCTTCACCACTTCCCCGCCGTCCACGATTTTGATGGGGCGACCGATGCTGCTCATGTTTTCTTTTTGGGCGTCGATCTTCAGCGAGTGGCAGATGGTCTGAAAGAGGTCGCTGATGCCGACGGGGCGGTCGGTGACGCTGTCGCCGCCGGAGTCCGTTTTGCCGATAACCTGGCCCCCTTTCACGCCGCCGCCGGCGAGGGTCATGTTGAAGGCCCGCGGGTAATGGTCGCGGCCGGCGCGGGGGTTGATCCGCGGCGTGCGGCCGAATTCGCCCGTCCAGATGACGAGCGTCTTGTCGAGCATGCCGCGCTCGGCAAGGTCGGTCAGCAGAGCCGCATAGGGCTGGTCGAGCTGGCCGCAGAGGTCTTTCGTCCGTTCGCCGTTGTCCTGGTGCGTGTCCCAGTTGCCGAGGGCCACTTCGACAAACGTCACGCCGGTTTCCACCAATCGCCGGGCGAGCAGGCAGCTTTTGCCGAAGGGGGTGTTGCCGTAGAGGTCCTGCATCTTCTGCGGCTCTTTGGAGAGATCGAAGCCGCTCATTTTGGGGCTGCGGACCATGCTGGCAGCTTTGGCGTAGACCTTGGCGTGGTCAGCGACTTCCGCCTTGCCTCCGCTGGCCGCGTAATCGCCTTCGAGATCCTTGAGCAGCCCAAGCCGGCGGAGATACCGCGGGTCGGTGGTGGTCAGCGTGGTGTTCTGCGGCATCCGCCCCACATCCTGCGCCTGCATGGCGAACGGATCGAAATTGACACCGAGCAGGCCGGCAGTATCCGACTGCCCCGGCCCGCGCTGGCCAATCCGGACGAAGCTCGGCAGATCGAACTCGTGGTCCCCAATTTCATGGGCCACAATCGAGCCGAGCGTGGGATACTTCACCGTAGCAGTCGGCAGATAGCCGGTGTGCATCAGGAAGCTGGCCCGCGGATGGGCCCCTTCCTTGCTGTTCATCGAGCGGATCAGGGCGACCTTGTCCATCACCTTGGCCGTCCGCGGCAGGTTTTCGGAAATCTCGACCCCCTTCGCAGCCGTGGCAATCGCCTTCGTCTCGCCCCCGTTCGCATGGCCCGGCTTGGGGGAGAACGTATCGAACTGGCTCGGCCCACCCTGCATCCACAAAAGGATGCAGGCCATTCCCTGTTTCCGCAGCAATGGCGCGCTTTCGGCCATCACGTCCTGCCAGGAAACGAGTCCCCCCGCTGCCGCCCCGGCGGTGACAAGCCTGAGAAAATCGCGGCGGCGGAACTGGCCGCGGCGGGAAATGGAGATGTCGGATTGGAGGTGGAGGGACATGGGGGCGTAGAGTGAGTGGTGAGTAGGTGAGTGGGTGAGTGGTGAATTGGCGAGTCGTGACCACTCACCTACTCACCACTCACTCTCCTCTGACTATTTCCGGTGCAAGAATTCCGTCGAGTTAATCAAACTCCATTGCAAATCTTCAAACGCTTCGTTGCGGTTGCCGACTTTTTTGATGTAGGCGAGGCTGGTTTTCATTTCGTTGCTGCTGGGCTCTCGGGCCAGGACACGGAGGTAGATTTCGCCGACAAGGGACTGGTCGTCCTTGATTTCGCTCATCGTTTTGGCGAGAGCCGTCCGGCCATTGGCGCGGATGCCGGCGTTGACGTTGGCCCCGTTCATGAAGACGAGAGCCTGCGGAATGGAGCCGGCCACTTCGTCTCGCCGCTCGCTGGGGTCATAGCCGAAGACGGTGTTGAAGTTTCCGCGCGGGCTGAACCGCCGGCCGTAAAGAGCGCCCATCGCTCCGGCTCCCCCTGGCGGCTGCGGCTCGCTGACCCCCAGGGCGTTCAGCAGGTTGTCAAAAAGCTGATCCCCCCGCAGCCGCTGCGCGACGTTGGTTTGCATCGGCGTCTGGTCGGGGTTGCGGCGGGGAGCGGAGGGAGCGTTGTAGAGACTGGTCGCGGTAATCGCGCGGAACAGCCACTTGATGTCGTAATTGGTTTTGCCGAATTCCTGGGCCAGATATTCCACCGTCTTGGGAGCGGTGCAATCGCGGTCGGGGCCGATGTCATCAACCGGCTCATAAAAACCTTCACCGTTGAGCTCGCTCCAGAGGCGGTTGACGAAGGCCTTGGCGAAATACGGGTTGTCCTGCTCGGTGATCCACTTCGCCAGCGTTCCCCGGCGGTCGGCGTCCTTCGTCCCCAGCGGCAGCTTATCTCCCGTGGCGAAGAAGACCGGCTCCATCAGCTTTCCCTTGTCGGTCGGATTCTTCAGGTCCGACATGTAATGCTCCGCGGTGCCACGGCGACGCATGTTTCCCATTGGAGGCTGCCGATTCAGAAAAAAGTCCTGGGACACAACTTTGATCTCGCGGCGATCGGGGGTCAGAATGAGCTGCGATGCCGTTCGCGGAAAGAAAGCGGCCAGCTCATGAAACTGCTCTCGCTTCCAGCGATCGGTCGGATGGTCGTGGCACTGGGCACATTGAATCTGCACGCCGAGGAAAATGCGGCTCACTTCGGAGACCACTTCTTCCGGCTGCCCTTGCTGAGCGATGATGAGGGCACAGGCCCCGTTCTCGGTCCCATCGCCCGTAGCGGTCACGATGTCGGTGGCAATCTTGGCCCAGGAGGCACTCGTATTGAACTGGGTCTTGAGATAATCTTCGAGCTGGCCGGAGACAATCTCGGCCCGGTCTTCCGTCTTGCGATACATGATCACATCGCGGTAATAGCGGCCCCAGTTCTCCCCGAACCGCTCATCCGCCAGCAGCTTCTCGACCGTCTTGGCCCGCTTGTCCTTGGCGGGATCGAGCACAAACGCGGTCACCTCTTCCGGACTAGGAATGTGGCCGATGATGTCGAGGTAGGCCCGGCGAAGAAATTCCTCGTCGCCAATTCTCTGCATCGGATTGGCGGCACTCGTCGACAGCTCGGCGAGGAGCGATGCATCGACCTTTGCGGCGACCTCCAGGGGATTGGAAAGTTCCGCGGCAGCCGCAGACGCTGTGAATCCAAGCAGTCCCGTCAGCACAATTGGCAGATGCAGAAGTCGATGAAACATATCTACCTCGCGGCAGGAAAGCAGCTTCAACTAGTTAGCCGCCAATAGTTTAGGCTATTTTTCGGCAGCCAGAATAGCCAGAAAGGATGAACAGGGCCTGGCGAACAGCCAGTAGATGCTTAAACACCGCGGAAAATTGCGAGTTTCGCAGAAGTTGGGAAATGGGGTCTGGCTATTGGGGGGCGACAATTTCCAGCAGCTCGATCGCCGGTTCGCCGTTACAGTAGATGAGTGCTGTGCGTCCGTAGACAGTTGTTGGCTCGGTCAGTCCGAACATCCGGCACAGTTCCGGGCCGGGGCGCACCTTCCAAAGAGCGACAAGCTGCACCTCGCGCAGCACATTGTGTTCGATGAGCACCCGTCCCAGCGGCTTGGTTTCACTTTCGATCTCGCGGCGGACTTCCTCGTCCAGATAGGCCATGTTCAGCCGCGGTATTCCGAACTGCACCACCTGTCCGTCACTCTGCCGCGTCAGCAGAATCTGGCGGCTGTAGAAGTCGTTGTCGCGCCGTCTCGCCAGCACCCGCACATCCACCTGGCCAGCGTGAAACTGCTCCACGGTCTCGGTCATGTGCTTGTTATGTGCCAGCAGCCGGCGATAGGGCTGCGGAACTTCTGCGGGCGATAGCTGCTCAAAGGTGCCGAGCTGTTGGGGCTGGGGATAGAACAGGGCGACCAGATCAGGGAGATAAGGCGTCGGTAGGTCGGCGGCGGGCATTCCTTACCAGATAACACGGATGGCATGGCAAGTAAAGGTTGCCTCGCCATCCGGCAGGGCCGAGCAGTGTTTCCAGCAGCACGAACGCTTGTCGAGCTTAGCCGCCGCGTCCACGCGGCGAATCCACGCGTGGACGCGAGAACGCCAAACTTGGCGTTTTCAAACTCCGGTGTGTAGACTGTTAGGTGCGGGATGATTGAAATGCGCACGCCCCTGGGAGAACCGCCATGCTTACTGCCGCAGAGCCACAACGGGAGAGTTCCGCGCCGCCGACGCACGACACGCGGAAAGTGGTCATGGCCTTGCATGAGCTGGCCGCTCTTTCGCAAAAGATGTTTGGCCCGTCCGTCACGATTGAAAGCATGCATGACCCGGACGATCCCCAAAACCGGTGGATGGTCTTTCACGTGACGGCCAGCGGTGATTTTGCCAAACGCCGTGAGCAAGCCGACCAGTGGTACGAGGCAGCCGCGGCGATTCTGCCCGCCAGTTCGACGGAGTTGCGGCTGAGTATCATGCCGCGGGGGTGAGCTGGCCGGTGAGTCTGCACCCGACGGAGGACCGTTTCACCGGTTCCCCGTGACCGGCCAACTTGCGCCGGCCGCTCGCCGTTCTAAATCACCGCCTGAAGGCGGGACTCCGGCGCGACTTGCGAAAGTGTCCCATAGGAAGCGCCGTGCGTCCTGCATCGAAGTCATCTCACCGCGGCAAACTCGCCAATCATCAAGCCTGCCTTGGATTTACGTCAAACGTGGACCGGCCGCGGTTGGTTGACATCCTCGCGGACAGGCGGCTAGAATCCCCTCCAACCTCAGGCCGTTCCGTCGCTGCTGTAAAATGATGTGTGGCGGAGCTAAATATTTCGCAATCAAGAATCTGACCGCGGAGAAATGATCATGGCCGGTGCAAACGTCGTGGAATTTACGGACGCCAACTTCCAAAAAGAAGTGCTGGATGCCGATGGGCCGGTGCTGGTGGACTTTTGGGCTCCCTGGTGCGGCCCCTGCCGCCGCATCGCCCCCATGATTGACGAGCTGGCGGCGGAGAACGTCGGGGCGGCGAAGATCGGCAAGGTGAACACCGATGAGAATCCCGATACGTCGAGCAAGTACGACGTGCAGAGCATCCCCACCCTGATCATTTTCAAGAAAGGCCAGCCTGTGCAGCGATGGAGCGGCATGCCCCCCAAGACGCAGCTGCAGTCGGTGCTGGACTCGGCGCGGTAAGCCACCAGCGGCCGGAGATGCGGTACTGCCTGGGGGAAAAACAAGTGGGGTAGGCTTCCGGCCTGCCCAGGAGCGACATTTTTCTGGGCAGGCTGGAAGCCTACCTCACCACGTCAGGGAAGTCGATTCACTGTTTCAGGGCGCGGTGGAAGATGTGAGTTAAAGGGTTCAGGCTTCATTGTCTGGATTTAGGATGCCTGACCCTGTTTTCCTGCCCAGGTTCATTCATCCAATTTCCATACCCGGATGGTGCCGTTGCGTGAACCGCCGACGACCCGCGTTCCGTCCGGGCTGATCGCCACGCACTGCAACTTTGTGGGGGCAATCCCCAGCGTGAGGATGTGGAGCCTGGTCTGCAGGGTGCGGGTCTTCTGTCCCGTCTTCAGATCCCAGACGTGTGCCCACTTTTCGTTGGCCATGACGAGCTGATTCGTGCCTGGGTTGATGGCACGGGTGCCGGGGAATGAACGGTCCGCACCAGCCTGGTGGGTCGTCGAACTGAGCTTGTCGCCGGTGGCCGCGTCCCAAGTAAAAAAGTGGGACCAACCGGCACCACAGACTTGCTTCCCGTCGTGAGTAAACTCTACACAACGGATGTCGTCACGCTCCTCAACCCAGTCTCCCATTTCTGTTTCGAGCTTCCGCTGTTCCTTCCCGGTGACAGCGTTCCATATAAGTACTGTTCCGTTACGTGATCCGGTTACAAGACGGGAGCCGTCGGGACTGAACCCGATGCACGACGAATGGCCTTCGATGACGAGCAACTCTTTCCCCGTGTTCGCGTCCCACACCCGCACGGTGGAGTCGCCGCAAGCGGCCGCCAGGCGCGTGCCGTCGGGGCTGTAGGCCAGGTCATTCACGGTCATCGAGTTTCCTTCGCCGAGCGTGAGCAACTTCTTTCCGGTCGCCGCGTCCCAGACAGTCCCGTTTCCAGTCGCGAGGCGTGTCCCGTCTGGGCTGAACGCCAGCGAGCGATAACCGTTCTGGCCCCCGATGAAGGACAGGACGCTTCTCCCCGTATCCGCGTTCCAGATCCAATTCGTGCCGTCGCCGGACGCGGTGGCGATTCGACTGCCGTCCGGGCTGTACGTCACGCTCAGTACACTCCCCAAGGGATGTTTGGCGAATACCGGCTGATCGCCCCGATCCTTCAAGAAGTCATCGAGCCAGTTGATCCCGGCGACGATTCCAACCGTGATCAGGCAGCACCCGAGCAATAGGGTGACGGCGCACCCTCCGCACGCCCATTTCCAGAAACTCGTTGCTTTCCTTGGGGGAGCGGGGCTCCGTCTGGGTGGCAGCGGACCACGATCCTCGTCGCGCGGTGTGCTCATGACGAATGCCCCCGTTACCAGCGTGGCGGGTCCGACGTTCCCGGGGGCCTGACGTAATCGACCTCAGGCATCCGTCTCGCTTCCGGTCGCCGAACATAGGTTGAGTGTGCGAAGCCTCGCACGCTACCACCCGCACGGTCGTCCCACAATACGGTGCGAACCGAATGTGCGAAGGTCCGCCGCCGCGGTCCGCTCCAGCGGCGCGTTATCCTCCCTTCTTGATCGCCCACGACCAATCCGCGGCTGCAGTTTCTGCGGGCACGAGATCCCAGTCGGCTGCGCCACATCCACGGCAGCGCGGCCACGCATAGCCTTGAGCCATGAGCGCGTGCTCGCGCAATGTCGGGTCGAGGTACAGCCTCAGGATCTCGTCGTCAACCAGGTACTGATGCCCGCAACGGTCGCAGCTCATGAGCTGGAAGTCCGCGTCGTGCGGTTGCTCCTCGAGCCGGCTGAAAATGGCATCCCAGTCGAGTTGCATGAGAGTAGATAACGACACCGTTCACCTGCCGCGGCAGCCGGTGAGACGGTGAACCCTGAAAAATCGTAATGCCGCCGCGGTCAGGTGCAACGGCTGGTTATCCGCCTATTCTGCAAAACCGCGGAAGTGCTTTTCAGCATCTTTCGGAAAGAAATACTCCCCCATCTGGGGTTCCTCAATCAGTCCATCGACTGATTCCGCGATTGCACAGCACAACGCCATTTGGAATCGCCAAGAGAGATCGGAACGCCCAGTCGATGTTTGGATCTCGTAAACGGTCTTGGCTGATTTTATGAAGTCAAGGAAGTGCCTATCGATTTCGCCAGCAAGTGAATCGGGATAATCATCACCGAAAGTCTCGTAGTAGTCGGTCGCACGGTGCCCCTCGACATTTGCGTACGCGATCACCTCGTTGGCAAATAGTCGTTTGAGTTGTTGCTTCTTGTCGCCGTGTCTCAAGATTTCATTGAGGCGGGCATGGTCGAACGACGTCGGCATCCAACCGAGAATGGTGCAAAATTTGAGCGGTCCAGCAGGAGCGGGGTTGTAATTGATGTAATCCTCGAATAGGGTTGCGCCGATTTGACGCGCGGCGAGTGCATCGAAGACCTGTTGGGTCATGAGCCGTTCGGATGACTTGCAGTGGACGTATAGGTCGAGGCTCATGCTCTTGCCCAAACAGTTGCAGTGTCGTGTGGCGGATAACCATTGTTTATACAGAATCCGCCCGCATAGTACCGGTCACCCGTTTGCTGGTCAAACCAAAAGCCTCGTGTGGGGACTGACCTGAGGAAGGACTCCTCTGTGCACTACCCAGCGAGTTATCCAGCCCAAGCGGCTGTTGCGCGCGGCACACGTTTCGTCTGTCTAACGCGCTCTTTGCTGTGCCAACGCAGACCGCTCGCCGGTGAGAATTGTGATGAGGTCAGAAAAAACTTATGGCGAGGGGCAATAGATGGCATGCCCAGTCACAGCCCAATCCTTGGGCAAGCGGGAAGCCTACCCCACTTACTTTGCCGCCACGAAGCAGCAGAGGGAACGGTACGAGAGCGTCAAGCGCCTGGCTCGTGGTGGCGGTGGGCCGTCGAGGTCCGGGTACACGTCATACGGCGATGCCGCGGCCGTGTCGATGAACAGCCGCCACTGCGTTCCTTTGGCGACCGGCGGAAGGATGAACTCCCGCGGCTCATGGGAGGCGTTGATGAGCAGCAGCACGTCGCGGGCAATTCCCTGCGGGTCCTGCTCGGGCTCCACTCGCTTGAGCAGGGCAATCAGCGTGGCATCTTCGCCCGACCAGTCCACGGCGGTCCCCAACGCGCTGAACCAGCTTACATCGGGGAGTGCTCCCTCGAACTTCGGCTGGCCGGTCAGATGCAGCTCGCGGCGGACGGTCGGCTGGGTGCGGCGGAATTTGATGAGGGCCTGGGCGAAGCGGACCAGGTCGGCGTTCTTTTCGACGAGGGTCCAGTCGAACCAGGAGATGTCGTT
>SXOA01000163.1 GCA_005778405.1 Planctomycetaceae bacterium | reverse complement strand
TCCAAAATGTCCGCTTGCTCGCGCAAAACTTCGGGGCCAAAGGTCTCTACGTGAAATCGAATCGCCGATTCGAGATCTTGAATTGACTCTTCGTAGGTATCGCCTTGTCCAACCACCACCCCAACAATTCCCAAAGGATAGGCCGTATAACCGTCTTCATGTCGTTCAACGACGATCTTTAGTTTCGAATTCATTTTGGAATTCCTTGAGGATGAGCCTCGAAGTTGTCCCACCGTGACACTTTCTCAGACAGGCCAAGCGCCCAATCCAAAGTTGTCATGCCATGCTCGCTCCCTTTCACGCTATCAACTCCGGCACCACATTGCCGTGGACGTCGGTCAGGCGGAAGTCGCGGCCGGCGTAGCGGTAGGTGAGGCGGGTGTGGTCGAAGCCGAGGAGGCGGAGCATGGTGGCGTGCAAGTCGTGGACGTGGACCGGCTTGTCGACAGCGGCGAAGCCGAAGTCGTCAGTGCTGCCGTGGACTATCCCCCCTTTCACGCCGCCGCCGGCGAGCCAGCAGGTGAAGCCGTAGTGGTTGTGGTCGCGGCCGCTGAGGGCGGGGAGTTCAGCGACGGGGGTGCGGCCGAACTCGCCCCCCCAGAGGATGAGCGTTTCGTCGAACAGGCCCCGCTGCTTGAGGTCAGTCATGAACGCGGCGATGGGGCCATCCCAACTTGCGGCCAGATTTTTGTGGTTGGCCTCCAGGCCGTCGTGATTGTCCCAGGGTTGCCCCGCTCCGCTCCAAACTTGAATGAACCGGACGCCGCGCTCGATGAGCCGGCGGGTGATGAGGAGCTCGCGCCCGTGGAGGGTGTCGCCGTAGGCGGCGAGCGTCTCTTTCGTTTCGCGGGTGATGTCGAAGGCATCGGCGGCTTCGGTCTGCATCCGGAAGGCGAGCTCGAAGGACTCGATGCGGGCTTCGAGGAGCGGTGCCTGCTGGCGCTCGGCGGCGTGTTTTTCGTTGAGGGCCCGGACGAGGTCGAGTTGCTTCCGCTGATCGGCCAGCGGGATGCCGGCGTTTTTGATGTTGGCGATGAGCTTGTCCAGCTCCTTGTGCTGCGTGTCGAGATACGTCCCCTGATAGGCCCCCGGCAGAAACGCGGCCCGCCAGTTCTGCGTGCTGACAATCGGATAGCCGCCGGAGCACATGACGAGAAAGCCGGGAAGGTTCTGGTTCTCGGTTCCCAGGCCGTAGGTGGCCCAGGCCCCAAAGCTCGGCCGCGGCAGCCGGGCGTCGCCGCAGTTCATGAGCATCAGCGACGGCTCGTGGTTGGGAACGTCGGCCTGCATCGAGCGGATGATGGCCATGTCGTCGATGTGGGCGGCTGTTTTGGCGAACAGCTCGCTGACCTCAATGCCGCTGGCTCCGTACTTCTGGAACTTGAAGGGCGAACGCATGGCATGGCCCGTTTTCCGCTCGGTGCGGAGGTTCTCCCCCGGCAGCTTCTGACCGTGATACTTGTCGAGCGCCGGCTTGGGGTCAAACGTATCGACCTGCGACGGCCCACCGTTCATGAAGAGGTGGACGACGTGCTTGGCCTTGGCCGCGAAGTGCGGCCGCTTGGGGGCGAGGGGGCTGACGGCGGCAGAGTTCTTTTCTTCGGCGGCAAGTAATCCTTCATCAGCCATTAGCGCCGTCAAGCCGAGCATGCCGAATCCCGTACCGCAGCGGGTGAGCATGTCGCGGCGGGAAAGGAGGGGCAATTGCAGATTGCTGATTTTAGATTTCAGATTGGAAGAGTTGGAAAGCATGCTTGGCGGAGCCAGTGCGGCGGAGAGTAATGGTGTGCCTACGGCAGCGGAATGATTTCCAGCGTCGTCTCGGTCATCTTATACGATAGCCCCAGCGGCTTCAGGGCTTTGGTGAGCAACTCATCTAGGGTGACGTCCTTCACGGTAAAGTTGACTTCCTCGCGGAGTTTGTCGCGGAGCGATGGGTCGAATTTGAATTGACGATCGAGCTGCTTGGCGACGGTGTTCACGACTGCCCCTGCCGGCTGTTTTTGCACGGTCATAGAGAAGACTTTTTTAGGTGGGCCTTTAGTGGTGGTTTTCTTGACGCCGGGGCTAAGCGTCTCCACGGTCTCGCTTGCACTACCCGCCGGCGATGAATTGTCTTGCGGGATCTCCAAGATGCGAACCTGGCTCCCGTCCTCAGAGACTTGGAACGTCAACCCAAAGCCGGCAAGCACCAGGGTCAGGCGTTCAATCAGCGGCATGGCGGGCAGATCGTAGGCCGGCCAGAGGTCGTGGGGAATCTGCTCGGCATTCTCAAGCGTTGCTCCTGTTTCCTGGGCGAGAGCGGCGGCTACCTCTCGCGGCGATGCGGCTTCGATCCATTTCATCTCCTTGGACTTGTTCCACGCCGCTCGGACTGGCGATCTGGCCAGCTCCCGTTTCCGCTGAGCGACGATTGCCGGCAGCACGCTGGTCATCCCCTTGGGTCCGATGTAGTGGACCTTGCCGAGGATGCAAGTTGCCAGTTTGAGTTTCTCCGCGGCGAGAGTCAGCACTCCTTCCACCGGCAGGTCGCGGGCGGAGAGTTCGATCTTCTGGTCGGGATCGATGCGCCGGTCCAGGAACACCGCCACGTTGTACTTTTTGCCATACTCCGTGAGCCGGTCGCGGAGCGGGACTTCCGCCCAGTCAAGGGTCACGAGAATTCGCCCCCCTTTCCCAGCTTGACGCGATTCCTGGGCGACGGACGTGCGGCACGGGAAATGAAGAAACCACGCGCTAAAAAACGTGAACGCTGCCACGACCCGCAGCATCCATTGCCGCGTAGTCGAGTCATCTGCCGTTTGATTGGTCCATTCCACGCTGCTGGTTCCTGACGATTGCCCTTTCCCATTTTTGACGAAGCGGCTGCCGGTGGGAAGGCAATTCCATCGCATCGGAGTAGAAAAGTTGAGAAGCAATGGCACGCTGATTAGACTGGGACATGTTGGGAGCCGGCAAGGGTCATTCACTTCGAGGTTTGTTTGAAATCCGAGGAAGCAACACGGCCGGCTCTGGAAGCATTCTACCACCGCTTCCTGGAAACCGAGAACTCGGCGGCCTTTGTCCGCGCCGTTGCTCAGCGGTACACCATCTCCACGCTCTGCCGCCTGGCCGATTACGGCGAATGCATCTCCCGCCGGGCCGCCGTGCTGGCCGTCAGCTTTCTGGGAGACTTTCGCCAGAATGCAACGCTGGGAGCCGCGCTGTGTGATCGGGACCGGGGGGTGCGAATGCTCGCCGACAATGGCATCCGCGAGCTTTGGCGGCGGCAAGGAAGCATCGCCGAACAGCAGCAGGTTGCACTTCTATCGCGACTGAATTCCTCCGGCCTGTACGCCGAATGTCTCACCGCAACGGGAGAGTTCATCGAAGAGTCCCCGTGGATTGCCGAGGGCTGGAACCAGCGGGCCATCGCCCATTTTGCCCTGGAGCATTTCGAAGACGCGGCCAACGATTGCCATCAGACATTGGAGCTCAACGCGTATCACTTCGGCGCAGCGGTCGGGATGGGGCATTGCTATCTGGAGATGGACGAACCCTTCGCCGCCTTGGAATGTTTCCGCCGGGCCATCCATCTGAATCCCGACCTGGAAGAAGTCCGAGTCCAGATTGATTACATCCAGCGGCAGTTGGAAGGAAAGTAGCTCCGTGGGGAAGGCTTCCAGCCTGCCCTACGGCTTAAAATGTTCCGCCATCCGCCGCTCCAAGTCCGGAACCCGTCGGCGTAGCCGTGCGGAGAGCTTCTCCGGCTCGCCGCCGTCCTGGCAATCCTTGAGATAAGTGATCAGATCGGCGTGGGCGTCGCGGGGGCCGTGGATCATGAAGTGGACCCAGGCCCAGGCGTCGCGGTATTCGTCGCGCCCCATGTCCTTGAGGTCGCTGATTCCTTCCAGCGCTTCCAGCCGCGGCGAGGCACCTTGTCGGAGAAGGGCGCGGATGGTGGCCAGGTGTGGGTTTTCGGAAGCCCGCTTGCCTCGCGGCACTTCAAAGTACTCGGCGATCCCCTCATCGAGCCAAAGCGGGACGGTCTCGAACGAGGCATGCAGCAAGGCGTGCGTACTTTCGTGCCGCACGTCGATTTCGAAATCGGTCCCCTGATGGGCAAAGACCATTCCTGGCCCGCGCCCTTTGATGTAGAGCGCTCGCCGCGCGGGAACGCGGGGAAAATATCGCTTTAAGTAGGCTTCGTAGGTCGCCGGCTTCTCGAAGAGGAACAGGTGGATGTTCTCGCGCGGTTCTTGTGTCCCCAGGATTGCGGCGATGTCCTGTTGCAAGGACTCAATTTCGCCGAGCAGCTTCTTCTGGCCGTCGAGCGAGAAATCCGCATGGCAGAGGAAAGGGCCAAGCTTTCGTTCCTCCGGCCATTTTTCGGCAGCGGTGAGCCGAGAGAAATGCCCCGCAACCAGCGCGCAGAGTGCCGCCAGACCGAGCACATAACGGGCTCTCCTGCCGGCTGGCTGCAATGTCCGCTCCGCTTGCTTGCTGACACCTGGGATCGGCGGGTAGTGCCGAAAGCGTGGGACTCTAGATAGAGAAGCGGTGGAGGTCAAGAGAAGCAGCGTAAGGAGGGCAAGGGGCGGTGGACTCCAATTGACCCCCTTCAGCAATCCCGGTATTGTTCACTGCCGGGGTCGAATCTGCCAGTCGCTGCCTGGGCGGCGCGCCATGGAGGCCGACTTTTCCGACTTTTGCGAAGGCTTGTTCGTGAATTACGCCGCGATTGGTCCGATAGCCATCCACTTTCCCGAGCGCGTCGAGACCAATGCGCAGTTGCAGGCGGAGTTCCCCACTTGGGACATGCCGCTGATCTATGAAAAGACCGGCATCGCGGCCCGCCACATCGCAGCTCCGGGCGAGTGTGCGTCGGACCTGGCGGTGGCCGCGGCCAACAAGTTGTTTCGGGAAGAGGGTGTCGATCCGCAAAGCATCGACTTTGTACTCCTTTGTACGCAAACTCCGGACTACCCGTTGCCGACGACGGCGTGCCTGTTGCAAAGTCGCCTGGAATTGCGGACCAATGTCGGGGCGCTCGACTTTAATCTCGGATGCTCTGGATTTGTGTATGGCTTGTCGCTGGCGGACGGTCTCATCCGTTCGGGAGCTGCCAAGAAAGTGCTGCTCATCACCGCGGAGACATATTCGAAGTACATCCATCCCTCTGACCGCAGTCTCCGCACGATTTTTGGGGACGCCGCCGCCGCCACACTCATTGAATCCGCCCTCGAGCCGACGCTGTCTGCCTTCCAATTCGGAACTGATGGGACCGGGGCCGATACTCTGCTGGTCGCCAAAGGTGGCGCTCGCCCTGCCGCCGACGCCATCAAGCCGCGGCACCGGCACCGCTGGGAGAGCGACTTGTATATGGACGGGCCGAGCCTGATTAATTTCACGGTGGCCGCCGTTCCCCAACTCGTACGGAACATTCTGGATGCGGCCCAGTTGCGGCGGGAAGACGTCGATTTGTTTCTGCTCCATCAGGCCACGCTCAAGATGCTATCGCAACTGCGAGAAGCCTTGGAACTGACTCCCGAGCGGATGCCCATCCTTCTCGAAAACTGCGGCAACACAGTTTCGTCGACGCTTCCCATTCTCATCGACGACCTCCGCCGCAGCGGCCGCCTCAAGAGTGGCATGAACAACGTGCTCGTCGGCTTTGGCGTTGGTTGGTCGTGGGCGGGATGCATGTGGCGCGAGACGTATTAGTAGCCCGCACACTCCGCGTGCAGGAATGTACGCTCTCGGAATGAGCGGACTACTTTCTTTGCGGCCTTCGCTGCGGCTCTGCGGTAAGAGCATCTTCGGGCCAGGAGTGCTTGGGGTAACGGTTCCGCAGATCTTTGCGAACCAGTGCGTAGGTGTTCGTCCAGAAGCTCCGCAGATCGTCCGTCACCTGGGCCACGCGCATGTTGGGGGCGAGCAGGTGCATGAGGACCGGAACTTTGCCGCCAGCCAGACGCGGCGTGTCGAGTAGGCCGAAGACTTCCTGAATGCGTACGGCGAGAATCGGCGGCCGCCCGACTTCATATTGGACGGCAATCCGGCTGCCGCTGGGAACTTCGATCCGCTCCGGCGCTTCGCGCTCGAGGAGTTGCGACTGCGGATAGGTAAAGAGACTCTTGGCGGCGTGCAGCCACGGCGCTTTCCGCAAATCGGCAAACGACCGGCAGCCGGAGGCAAGCATCGGGAGAAGCCCGCGAAGTGCCGCATCATCCAGCAGCGGCAGATTCAAGTCTGGCCGCCAGGCAGCCAGGCATCTGACCCTGGTGACGAACTGCGTGAAGTCCTCATTGTCCTGCGGAAGCACCTGCTCCAGATTTTCCGCGGCGGCGGACGCGAGCAGAGCTTCCACCTTTTCTCCCGCGGGCAGTGCCGCCTGTGTCTCCTCGATCAGGAGCCCGTTCCACTTCACTTGTTTCTTGGCCGTAATTGATTCCCGCTGGTTATCAAATTCAACGATGACCTCGGACTGAAGCAAGTCTACGCTCAGCCATTCGCGGCGCACTTCGCTGGCCTGGCGAACGAGCGCTTCTCCGGTTGCTCCATCAACATTCACGCAGACGAATAGCTCGGCTTCGAGCACCGCGGACTCATCCGCCAGTTTGACGCCGCGCCCGCCGACCATGACGGCCCGCTGGCTGCCGGTTTCGCGGCGGCGGGCGACCCTATCGGGATACGCGGCGAGGATGGCCTGCAAAACGGCTTCATCGTTTGATGTGTGCTGGTATCGCGGACTACGATTCTGGTCCGACCGCTCCAGGAGCGAAAGCAAATGCTCCCGCACCTTGAAGATCTGCTTCGCACCCTGCCGGTTGATTGCTCCGCTGCTGCTGTCGGCGATTCCGCGGTCCTCAAAATCTTGCAGGGAGTGAAGTCGGTCGAGCACGTCGCTTTGGCTAGTGTGGCTGGCTTGACGGCGCTGCGGCCCGCCACTGCGAAAGAACGGATCTCGCTCCGAAAGCATCGCGGCGACAAGGGCCGCCTCTTCAACCGCACCCAGCCGCTGGCCTTCCACCAGCAGCCGGGCGATTCGCGGGTGAACCGGAAGAGCAGCCAGCTCAATACCTAGCCGAGTTATCTTTCCGTCGTCGAGCGCCCCAAGCATCGTGAGCAGGTTCTCCCCTCGCGCGAGCGCGGCTGGCTCAGGAGTTTCGAACCAGGGAAACTTGCGGTAGTCCGGCGCAATCCAGGCGGCAAGATGCAGGATGGCTCCCGCCAAATCAACCTGGTGAACCTCCGGCGTTTCATACTCCGCGCGGTGCCGGTGGGCTGCCTCCGGCCAAAGCCGCAAGCAGACACCACTCTGCTTACGACCTGCTCGCCCCGCCCGCTGATCGGCCGAAGCTTTAGAGATGGAAGCGACTTCTAGCCGGTCGAGACCCGTCTGTTCATCGTGCCGCTGAATGCGGGCGAGACCGCTATCGACAACTGCTGTTACTCCTTCGATGGTGAGCGAAGTTTCCGCCACGTTAGTCGCCAGGATCACTTTCCGGCGCGGGCCCGGCGCAAGCACTGCATCCTGTTGTTCCGCCGGCAGGTCGCCATAGAGTTCCATGACGGAAAAATTCTGTTCCTCCGCAAGACTTTCCAATCTGGCCGCAGTCTTGCGAATTTCACCAACGCCCGGGAGGAAGACCAGGACGTCGCCGCTGGACTCTTTCAAGACTTGCTCGACCCCCGCTGCCGCCAGTTCCTCAATCGGTCGTTTATCGAGCCCAGGCAGATAGCGGATGGCGACGGGGAACATCCGCCCCGAGCTTTCCACCACCGGGCAGCCGCCGAGGTAAGCGGCAATCGGCTCCGCGGCGAGTGTGGCGGACATAACCAGCACCTTCAGGTCAGCTCGGACCGACTGCTGGATTTGCCGCACCATGCCCAAGGCCAGGTCGCTGCTCAAGGACCTCTCGTGGAACTCGTCGAAGATGACCGCTGCGATCCCTTCCAGAAACGGCTGCTCGTGGAGCAGCCGCAGCAGAATCCCTTCCGTGATGACCTCGATCTTTGTCCTTGGGCCGGTGCGGGAATCGAAGCGGACCTGATAGCCAACTTCCTCCCCTAGCCGCGACCCCCGCTCATAGGACATTCGCGCAGCCGTGGCCCGCGCCGCCACACGCCGAGGCTGCAGAACAAGTATCTTGCCCTGCTCGGCCAAGCCGACATCAAGCAGCGCCGGCGGCACTCGCGTCGTCTTTCCCGCGCCTGGGGGAGCACGGAGCACCGCGCACGAGTTTTGCCGGAGCGCTGCCACAAGCTGCGGCAGTACATCGTCAATCGGTAGCGGGGGGAGCGGGGGCACGCTGGAATATCATGTGCGTTGGGGCCACCCGGCAAGCCCCAGGGGGAGTGACGCCATTGATGTCGGTATCAAGCCCGCGGATCGCCAGGCACCCAGTCGATGGAGAGCACCACTAGTTTGCCAGCGGCATCAACGTGGGCGGTGCAATCCACCAGGTCGCTCGTAATCAGGCCACCGGTGACGATGCTGCCGTCGATAGTAACGCCGGCTGCGATGCGGTGAGGATCGACTTTCGTTCTTTCGGCAACCGACATTTCACTGCCGGACTCGTCGAAGTATGGATAACGTTCCCAGAGCACGGAATTCGTCAACCTGGCGTCCCTCTCCACCGTCCAGCCGTCGCCAATGACCGCATGCGGGCCGACGGTTGCGCCGTCTTCGATGATGCAGTCGTTGCCGATGATTGAGGCGCCGACGAATCTGGCTTGGGCGTGAATCTTGGTGTTTGTCCCGACGAATCCCCACGGCTGTTGCTCCAACGGAAGGTCGGCCTCCAGCTCGCCACCCAGCAGCTTGCGATGGACCTCCAGATAGTCCCGCTTCTGGCCGACATCAAACCAGGCCCCGTCGTATTCAATTCCGCAGAGAAGATGCTCGCGCGACAGCTTCGCATACGGCAGCCGGCCGAGCATCGCCGGAAAGACATGTTTGCCAAAGTCGTAAAACGGCTGCGGCTCATTCAGGCTGGCCGGCGTGCGGAGGGCATCGAGTTCCCGCAGCAAGTCCATTTCCAGCATGTAGATGGAAGCGTTGTTGAGGTTGCTGGGGGAATCCGGATCCTTTTCGCGGAAGTCGCTGATCCGGCCAGAACGGGAAATCAGCCCCGGACGCTTCTCCGCTCCTTCCAGCAGCACGGTGCCAAAGTCCTTCCGCCGGTCCCACGGAACAGGGACGAGCACCATCGTGAAAGCCGCACCCGCGCGGGTATGTATATCGTACATCTCCTCTAGCAGGGCCGCACTGAAGTTCGTGACCACGTCGCCGCTCGGGGCAATGAGCGTTTTGCCGTGGAACGGCTGAGCGGCAAGCGGCGGATCGTTCTCAAATGTCTTGGCTTCACTTCCGAGCGCCTGTTTGCAAACGCCTCCGAGTGTGCCACTGGGGATTCTCTCTTTGACATAGGTGATGCGAGCGCCGAATTGAGAGCCATCACCAAAGTGCCGCTCGATGGTTTCCGCCAGGACACAGAGGTTCATCGAGATGTCAGTGATGCCAGCGGCCACCATCCGGCGGACCCAGATTTCGGCCAAGGGGATTTTGCCGCCAAGCGGGAACAGCGGCTTGGGAAGATGCCTGGCGGTGAGAGGTTCCAGCCGTTTCCCCAGGCCAGCCGCCAAGATCGCACACTTGAGCTGGCTCGCAATTCCGCGCCGCTGGGCCCAGCCGTGGTTGGTTGCGGCGGGTAGATTCGGAGCCATCGGCGAGGAGTCCTATTGTTAGATAGATAGTAAGTGTGTCAAAAGTCTTGTTTCCTAGCAAAGTCTAGCTTCGGAACCTGACTTCGGCCTAGCGTACCATCTGAATTTGCTGCTAGTCCGCGGCTCCCTTCTGCTATCCACCTTTTTCGGCCCGAGTTACACTGGGTTAGTGCTCCGACTGCCGCACCATAAGGCGGCTCATTGGGGCAGGATTTTCCTCAAGTCGTCAACGCTCAATCCATGTCCACCGAACCTTCTCAGTCGTCGTCCGAATCCTCTGCCCCCGCATCTCCCCCGCCGCGTCCGGCTCATCAACCGCAAGGCGGCGGACAGCGCGGCGGTGGTGGGCTTAGCAGCTTTGCCCAGGATGCCCTCAAGCGGGCCAGGGCGGTTTCCGCTTCGTCGTCGGTCGTATCTCCGCCAGCGACGGAGCGCCCTGCGAAGGTGGCTGTGCCGGCCGCCGAAATTGCGACTTCCACCGCTGCCGAAGGCTCGGCCGCGGCTGATGTTGCCGGCGCTCCTCCCGCTCCATCCGAATCCAAAGCCCCTCCCCGCAACGATCGCTCTGGCGGTGGCCGCCCAAGACAGCAAGGTGATCGTCCTCGCGGCCGCCGCAACGATAAAGACGACGGCACGAACGACAAGCCCCGCGAGAATCGGAACGAGTTCAAACCACCTCCACCGATTCCGATTCCCAACCGTCGCGGCCCGATGCCGGACGACTTGCAAGCCGAAATCGACGCGGCCCTCGGCGGACTCTCCCTCGACGAAATCGTCAGCAGCCAGTCCGCCGCCGCTCCCGCATCCAGCCGCCTCGAAAACGAATCGCGGCATCGGGGCCAAGTGGTGGAAGTTCACGGCGACAATGTTTTCTTCACTCTCGGCGGCAAAAACCAGGGTGTCTGCTCCTTGCGCAATTTCGCCGAGCCCCCTCAGCCGGGGCAGGTGATCGACGTCGTCGTCACCGGCTTCAATCCGGAAGATGAATTGCACGAGCTGACCGTTCCCGGCGGAGCCATCGTGGCCAGCGATTGGGGAGACATGGCGGAAGGCTCGCTCGTGGAAGCCGTCGTAACAGGGGCGAACACTGGCGGCCTGGAATGTCAGGTCAAGAAAATCCGCGGCTTCATCCCCGCCAGCCAGGTCAGCGTCTTTCGCGTCGAAAACCTCGGCGAATTGGTTGGCCAGAAACTCGTTTGCGTGGTTACCGAAGCGAATCAAGGCCGCGGCAACCTGGTCCTTTCCCGCCGAGCCGTGCTGGAGCGTGAGAAGGAAGAAGGCAAAAAGAAAACGATGGCCGAGCTGGAAATCGGCCAGCTACGCGAAGGGATCGTCCGCCGCATCCAGGACTTTGGTGCCTTCGTCGATATCGGCGGCGTGGATGGGCTGATCCACATCAGTCAGCTCAGTTGGGAGCGGGTGAAGCACCCTAGCGAGATTCTGCAAGAAGGGCAGAAAATCCGCGTTCGCGTCGAGAAGATCGACCCCGAGACCGGCAAGATCGGCCTCTCGCTGAAGAACCCCGAAGAGCATCCCTGGATGAACATTGAGGCGCGCTTTCCGCCAGGAACCACGATCCGCGGGCCAGTGACGCGGATCGCCCAGTTCGGCGCTTTCGTCCGCGTCGCCCCCGGCGTCGAAGGGCTGATCCACGTTTCGGAAATCGCCCACCAGCGGGTTCATAAGATCGAAAACTTCATCAAGGAAGGAGACGAGGTCGAAGTCAAGGTGATGACCGTCGACACCGAGCAACAGCGGATAGGTCTCTCCCTCAAGGCTACTCTCGCCAAGCCAGAGAAGTCCGAGGGCAAACCCAAGGAAGGGGAGGTGGAGGTTGACGAACCACTCCGTCCTCTCGCCGTTCCCAAACGGGGCGGCCCCCTGCGCGGCGGCACTGGCAAGGGGAGTGGGGGAGATCAGTTTGGGCTAAAGTGGTGAACTTCGATTTTTCGGAGTTTACGCCGCATTTCCTCTCTAGCGTTCCAGAATGTACGGCCTCAAGCCAGACGACATTGCCTACTTGAAGAGTACGCTAAGCCAAGCAACTCTCCAGCAAATCTGTGTCGGCGAACACGAATTGCAGTTTCATTTCCATCCAAGTGGCAACATATCTGTATGGGCCAATTGCGAGTTGATCAATGACGCCGGCGAGGTAATTGAGGTCTGGCCCAGTGAAGATATGTCGCGGAGTTTCCGCTTCTTGGAGCTTCTCGGTTCTCCCGTAATCGAAATTACCATCGATACGCAAAGGTCGTTCAGACTGGTCTTTGGCAATCGGCACACTCTCCGCGTTGTTGGCGACTCGGAGAACTATGAATCGTTTTCGGTAGGCAACCTCATCGCGTAAGCTTTAGTGACTTGCAAAGGTCGCTGTTCCTTGACCCGCTTCGTCTAATCAACGAAACTAGCACTACCCCACCGACCGCTGCGTCACCCATTTCCCGCCATTCGTTTTTCATTCTCCGACTCATGCTCATTCTTCGCCTTCCTATTGCAGCCATCATCCTATTCCTGACCATTGCTTCCTTCGCCCGCGCAGAAAACTGGCCCCAGTGGCGGGGAGCGAAGCTCGATGGCGTGAGCCATGAGAAAGAACTGCCGGTGAAGTGGAGCAAGACCGAAGGGATCGCCTGGAGACTGGAGATGCCGGGCGCGGCGGGGGCGACGCCAGTGGTTTGGGGGGACAAGATTTTCCTGACCAGCGTCGATGGGGACAAGCTGATCCTGATGTGCGTCGGCACGCATGGCAAGGAAATCTGGCGGCAAACGGTCTCAGAGGGGAACAAGGACGTCCGCGGCGATGAAGGAAACTCCGCCTCCAACTCCCCCTGCACGGACGGCAAACACGTTTGGGCGATGATGGCCAATGGGACGCTCGCTTGTTACACCGTCGACGGCAAGGGAATCTGGAAGCTGGAGCTGCCCGAGCGCTACGGCAAGTTCAGAATCCAGTTCGGCATGACCTCGACCCCCATACTCGACGGAGGCCGGCTCTACGTGCAGCTCATTCATGGAGACGGCAATCCGGCCACGCGCGAGGCGGTTGTCGTTTGCCTCGATGGGGCCACCGGCAACGAAATCTGGAAAGCCGATCGCCCCAGCGACGGCCGGAGGGAGTGCGAACATTCGTACGCATCCCCCGTCATTTACCGCGATGACAAACTGGCCTACCTGCTCACTCACGGAGCCGATTACATCGTGGCCCACGACCTGACCGATGGCCACGAGCTGTGGCGGTGCGGCGACCTGAACCCCAAGGGGGGCTATAACGACACACTCCGTTTCGTCGCTTCGCCGCTGGCGGTTCCCGGCATGATTGTTGTCCCTTCAGCCAAGCAAGGGCCAGTCCTGTGCCTCAGGCCGGACGGCAAAGGAGACATCACGGAAAAGGAGGATGCCTTCTACTGGCGTCGTCCGAAGGATACTCCGGATGTGCCCTCTCCGCTCATTTTTGGCGATTTGCTCTATCTCTGCCGCGAGAACGGCAACTTGATTGTGGCCAGCGCGAAATCCGGCCAGGAGTTTTATCAGGAAACCACCACACGCGACCGCCATCGGGCCTCTCCGGTGTACGGCGACGGTAAGGTCTATCTCTGTGCCCGCAATGGGGTCGTGACCGTCGTCGCAGCCGGCAAGGAATTTAAGCTGCTTTCCCAGAACAACCTGGAAGAGCCCATTTCCGCTTCGCCAGCCATCTCCGGCGGCCGGATTTACATCCGCACTTTCAAGGCCCTGTACGCCATCGGCAAATAGCGCCCTATGTCCTCACGCACCATGCTGGGAATTCTGACGATCGCGCTACTGGTCGTGGGCGTCTGGATTCTTTGTACGGCGGAAGGGGTTACCGCTACGTATGCCGGCGGCTTTATCAAAGCCGGCCTCGTGACCGGAGCGCTTTGGCTGGCTCTGCCGCAGCTCACCAGCTTCTTTACCAAGACTCCGCGCTGGCTGCTCATTGGGGGTGGAATTGGGATCGCGCTGGCCACGCTGAACTGGCAATTGCTATTGGTCATTGTCCCTGCGGTCGCCGCTCTCTGGTTCTTCGGGCCGCGGCTGTTGGCTTCGACGAAGGCCAATATTCTGCCGACGATTTCCGCGTCACTGCCTCCGCAAACTCCGCCGCCAGGACGACGAGCCCGCCGCAAACGCGAAGCGGAATGACGCTCTGTGCGTCTATACTGGCTGCATCCCCCGCACCTGTTCATAGGCCGTGATTTTGTCCGCAACTTGCAGTGTCAAGGCGATGTCGTCCAGGCCGTTGAGCAGGCAATGCCGGCGTGAAGGGTCGATCTCAAAGGCGAGCGAAAGTCCCTGGGCATCGATGACCTTGCACGTGTTCAAATCGATGGTCAGTTTGTAGCCCGGCTTACTCGCCCGAGTAAACAGATCGGTGACCTGCTCTTCGGAGAGGCGAATCGG
>SXOA01000162.1 GCA_005778405.1 Planctomycetaceae bacterium | reverse complement strand
GTCTTAAGTCCCGCCAAACGCGATTTCATCTTCTTCCCGGCCGCAAAATCGCGGTCACACGCTTTCAAGATTCCGTGCAAAACCGCTTCGAGGTCACTCAGGACATCATCATTTCCAAAACGGACCACTTTCAAATCTCTCTTCATGAGCTCCGCAGTTCGGCTCTCATCGGCACCGGCGTGGCCGATATGGCTATCGCCATCAAGTTCGACGACAAGCAATTCTTCCTCACCGGAGAAATCGACGACAAATGGCGGGATGGGATGCTGACGACGGAACTTCAGTCCCGCCAACTTGCGTCCGCGGAGCGCATCCCACAGCGTTCGCTCAGGAATAGTCGAGTCAACACGCAGCTCTCGCGCATGAGCTTTCAACTTCGGCGGCGTTATTGGGCGTTTATCTTTCATCGTGCCATTGTTACAGTTGTGCCGGATACCGAAACTCACTCCGCCGCCAAGTACACCCTCACCCTAACCCACTCCCAAGGGGAGAGGGGACCAGAGATGGCCATGCCAAAATTCCCATCTCCACAAGCAAACAGGCGAACACAAAAAACACCAGATACCACCAGGTCTTTTCGCCACTCTTGGTCGGCCCGGCCAAGCTGATGTCTTCGCCAACACCGACCCAGCCCAGGTTCGTGCCACTGGCCCGCTCCTCGAACTTCTCCCGCGATAAGGGGGAGAGGAGCGACTCTTCCGCATCGCCATTGACGACGAGCGGGATTTCCCAAACCGGCTTGTCGGAAACGGTCGGTTGGGCAGGATCCACCGAAGCGGGCTGGCCTCGGTAAGCGGAGACGCGGTAGGCGCCTCGTTGATACATGCCGCTGATTGTCACTCCTCGTTGCTCCGTGCCGATGTAGCCAATATCGAGTGGCTCGGAGGGAGCATCGCCGGGGCGCGAGAGGGAAACGGTCAAGTCGTGGTCTTCGGTGAGTAGCGGCAGCGTCAGCCGTTCCTGCACGCCATAGTTGCGACGGGGGAGCGTGGCCTGAACCATGCTTCGCAAGATACGGTCGAAGACGACCGTGGCGTTTGTCGTCAGCATCGTGTTCCAGGAAGACGATAATCCGCTGGAGCAGAAGATAACCGTGCCGCGGCCGATCTTCCGCTCCACGAGGAATGCCGCTCCCTTCTCATCGCCGAATTTCGCCAGCACTCGCGGCATCTGTTGTTCGACGAGGAGGCTAATCCGGGCCTGGCGGGCGGCATCCTCCGCGGGAATATCGCTCTCGGCCGACGCACCGCTGCCAGTGCTGGCCCAGGTCAACCATGTCGGTCGCAATTCTCTGAGCCTCGTTTCATCTTCTACCTGCTGCTTGCGATCATCTTCTGTCAGCGCTCCACCGGCGGTTTTGGCGTCTCGCTCCACCTTCCGCTTCTCTGCGGCAGCCATAAAGGTCAGCTCTTCGCCCAGTTTCTTCCGCTGCGCTTCTTTCCAGGCATCGAGCGTCTCGCGGCTCACGTCGGCTTCGACGGCTTTGAAAAAGAAGGGCTCGGAATAGAGGTCGCGGAGGTCAGTTTCGGGCATGCCGGCAAGCTGAAAAAACTCGTCGCCGGACAGGCTCTCAAACGACAGGAAGAACGGCTTCATGTTCTCGCCGGCCGCCTCGGGGACTTCGCCGATAGCTTCGCGTTTCAGCGGTGCGGGAAGAATCCCGTCACCGTCCTTCCAGGCGGCGGCGTTCCAGGCGTCTGGATTGAAATCCCCTCCCGCCGCGATCAATAGCTGCCCACCCTGCTTCAGGTAATCTCGCAAGAGCGGCACTGTATTCACGTCGTCGATATTCGCCAGCCCCGCCACGACCACCAGCCGGGCATCGGCCAGCACATCCTGCGTCAGCTCATCGGCTCGCACATGTTTGATTCTCACCACCTGCCGCGGTGCTTCTTCCCTCGCTGCTTTCGGGGCCAAGAGCTTCCGCAATCGCACCGTCTCTCCGAGCCGATTGCGAACCGGGTCTTCGTCCTCGGCTCCGAACTGGTCGACAAAGACAACCGGCAGCGCGGCGACAACGGGAACGGCCAGAAAACGCTGGTCATCCGACGGCAATTCGTCCTGGTCAATCGAAGCCTTAAGCGTGACGAAGACCGGCTTTCCCGGCTCGGGCATCTCGCTCAGGGCGTTGAAGGTGTATTCAAAATCGATCTCGCGAGTCCCTTCGCCGGGCTCCAGCAGAGCCAGCTTCTCGCCGATGACCGATTCGCCGAGGAAGAGCTTGACCGGCACATCCCGCCGCACGTCCAGACCTGAATACTCCACTTGCACCACGATCGTGCTGGGAGTTTCCACATCGGCCAGGCCGTCCTGCACCCGCAGGTCGGCAATCCAGGCGTTTTTGGGATTGGGAAGCGAGACATCGACCACCTGGATTGCGGGCAGGTCCTTAAGTGTCTCGGGGCTGGTCAAGTCTTTCCAGTTGCTTTCCTGTTGGTCGCTAATGAAGATGATTCGCTTGGCTAGTTCCGGAGCGGCTTCGCTCGCTTTCTTCGCCTCGTTCACCGCTTTCAAAACCGTCGCCGAGCGGTCCACGATCTCGATTTTTTCCAAGGCTTCCAGAGCGTTCTCTTTCGTATCGTGCGGGTCGGGGCTGTACCCTTCCCGCGAGCCGCAGGCCGGAATAATCGAGATCTTGCTGCCGGCGGGAAGCTTGTCGATGAGCGTTTTGGCCTTCTCCTTTGCCCGGGTCAGCCCCGTCCCCTCGGCCGAGGTGCCATAGTCCATGCTCAGGCTGTTGTCGACAACGAGAATGGCATGCACCGGCTGATGCTCACTGGCGCCTTCCTGCTTCTGGGAAAAGAAGGGCTGCGCGAGTGCCAGGCCGAAGAAGAAAACCGCAGCCGTTCGCAGTATCAGGAGAATGATGTCCCGGATTTGCATGATGCGGCGGTTCCGCTGCATCGCCTCGCGGAGAAAATCCATCGCCGCCCACTGCACCACCTTGAACCGCCGGCGGTTGAGCAAGTGAATGATGATCGGCCCCAGCGCGCAGAGCGCCCCCGCGACGAGGAAACCGGCAGTCGTGAGTGAGAAGCCGAACATTCTTACCCCCTCTCCCCTTGGGAGAGGGCTGG
>SXOA01000161.1 GCA_005778405.1 Planctomycetaceae bacterium | reverse complement strand
GGGCCGGGGTGAGGGTCTAGCACTTGGCGCTTGATCAAAAACGCCCGATACCCGCTGATGGTCGGAAACAGGTTCTTGAAGTCCGCCTCCCCAATCAGCAGGCTCCCTTGCAACACGCTGTTGGACAGCAGCCCCGCCACACGAAACTTCACCGGCGGACCCTCGCCATAGTCGAACTCGAACTCCTCGCCGATGCCCCGATAGAGCTTGAGGCTGTACATCGCCGTGTTCTTGTCGAGGAAGACGTTGACCGGCTGACCGTCCACGGCGGGCTTGGTGAGAACATGCCAAGGATTCTCCTTCTCTTCTGGCGACTTCGCGGCACTGGTCGCGAAATTGAAGTGGACCGGTTTCTTTCCCGCTGGGGCGTCGAAATAATCCACCATCCCCGGCGTCACTCCCAGCACCCGCGGCTGGTGCGGCTGATAAAGATTGCGGCAACTGGCGTCGTCGCCGGAGCGGAGGCGGAAGGAAAGTATGGTCGCTCCCTCCAGTTTCTGAGCATCCTGCCGCAGGAGTTGCTTCCTCGCTTCCGCGGAATTGAGGTCCGCCAGAATGGGCTCCGAACTTTCCACGAGGTAATCAAAGCCGCCGACACCCTCGTCGCTCGGGTCCAGTTGAAAGGCACTGACCGCAACAATCAGGAACGAGGCGGACGCCATGAGGGCAATCGTTGTCACGCTCCGCCCGACGTTGCGCCCCGCGTTGCGAAAGGCGGTTCTTACCAGGCTGGTCGTGGAAAGTCCGCTGGCGCGAAACCGCAAACGGTTGGCGATGAAGATGAGGAGTGCAGCGAGCATCGCAGCTCCCCCACCCATGAATGCCCCTGCCTGCGCTTCCCCGCCAAGTTGCGTGGCGAGGATGGCGAGGGCGAGGGAGATGACGAAGAGCGCTGGGGCGATGAAGGTGGCCCAGCGACGCGGCGGAGATTTGTGATTTGAGATTTCAGATTTCGGATTTCGGATTTCGGATTTCAAATCTGCAATCTGCAATCTCAAATCTGAAATTGCCGCTTCTCCCGCCAACAAACTTCTCGTCGGCACTTTCCGTAGCGACCGCAGGCTCACGTAAACCGTGGCGACGCAAACAATCACTCCGCTCGCATAACCAATAACGAGACTGAGCGGATTATCCAAGTGAAGTTCTAAAAACGGTGTGGCGACCGCCCCAACCCACCAGGTTCGCAGGCCGTGGATCATCAGCCAGGCATAGCCGATGCCGAGGACGGTTCCCACGAGTCCTCCAACAGCGGCCACAATCGCTCCTTCACTCGCCAGCACTCGCGCCGTCTTCTTTCCCGGCCAGCCGAGGGCCTGAAGCGTGCCGATTTCGCTGGCCCGCTGCTCCACGCCAAGGCGGAACAGAATCCAGACCAGCATCAGGGCCGCCGCAATGATGAACATCGAGAGGAGCAGGAACAGCACGTCAAACGGCGTCGTTCCCGCCGAGGCATCCTCGCTTTGCCGCCGCAGCGGCAGGAAGGTGAAACCGAGACTGGGGGCCTGCGGCTGGAATTTCTCGAGCAGTAGATTTTCGAGCGCGGCGGCATCCGCTGCGACTGAAGCATCCATCCGGACGCTTGTCACCTGGCCAAACCGGCTCTGCCAGAGCTTCTGGCCGGTCTTCAGCGAAACATAGGCCTTGGGAGTCGTGCGATAGAACGCCCAGTATTCGTCGTCCTTGGGCTTGCGGAGTTTCGTCCGGTCAAAGGGAAACGGCGGGTCGGCTTCGCTGATCGTGTCTTGATCGGTGAAGCCGCGAACGTCGGGGGTCAAGTCCGGGTCGTTCGCCGCTGTTGGCATCTCACTGAACTCAGCGGGGCGCCTGCCGACGTATCGCTTGCTCGGTTTCGTGACGGGGATGATAGCAGCCACCTTCAATTCCACCGAGCGCTCGATAGTCTGGCCGTGCGTCGTTTCCGGGGCGAAGTACGTGACGCGGATGCGCTCCCCCACCGCAACCTGCAAATCAACCGCGGCCCAGGAGGTGAGGGCGATTTCGTCGTCGGCAAGCTGCGGGCCTCCCGGTATTGGGTCGATGGCCGAGACGAGCGAGTAAGGAATCGGCTTCCTTGTTTTGTCCACCTTACCCACCGTTTCAATCGTGTTCGCCAGGTAGGTGAGAACCGGCTGAGCCATTTCGGGAAAAGCCTTCTGCACAATCTCCACCACTTTGTCATCTACTAAGAGCCGGTCGCTGGAGAGGCTGTAGTAATCGAATACGGTTGCTTCTTTGCCGTCTGCTCCCTTGAAGGTGCGGCGGACGTGCTTGAGGGCCAGGCCGTAGTCGGCGAGCGTAGGAGTGAGGAAGTCCGTGGGCGGAATGACGTCGGCCAATTGCTCCGTGCGATGGGAAATGTACATTCCCCCGATGAGCATCGCATTGACCTTCCCCTTCTCCTCCTCCCCCACAAACAGGGCCGACTGGATTTCCTCGAGCGCCACGTAGGCATTCCGCGGCGCAGTCTGCATCGGCTGCAGGGAGAAGCGGCCGAGGCTTTCAGTGGGGATGATTTCGATGACTGTCAAATCCGCCAGGCTCGTGAGCCGGTCCTGTTTTTTACCGAGCGCACTGTCGGCGGGAATTTGGTCCGACTTCGGGAGCCGCATAATGACCGCGTCGCCGATTCTTGCCCCGAGCTCGTCGGCCAGAGTCTCGTTGAGAACAATCTCGTCACGACCGGGCGTCTTTTTCGGCCGCGTCTTCTCCGCCCCAAGCTGCCAGAACGCATCGTCGCATCCCACGAGCATCACGCCGGCCGCCCGCCTTCGTCCATCCTTGCCCGCCCGCTCCGCCGTCACCGCGGGAAAAAGAATGGCCGGCGCGACCTGGGTGCCGGTGCGATTCTTCGCGAAATCCGCCGCCATCTGCTGGCGGAAGAACCGGTCGGTAATCAGCGCCTGGTCAATGTTTCCCAGCCGGTCCAGGGCCAAATGCCTGAGACTGCCGCGAACGCTATCCCCCACCAGCAGCGCCCCAGTCAGCACCGCCGTCGCCGCCGCGACTCCGAGCGCGACAGCCAGGTGCATCCGCCAGTGGAAAGCCAGGCTGCGGAGGAGGAATTGCCAGAGGGACATGGCTTCATCGTAGAATGTGCGCTGATTCGAGCCAACGCCCCAAATCGCGGGAGAGAGCACTGCTCCGTCCTTCAAACGGCTGGAGTTCGTTCCCTCGCGGCAAAGCGACGAAAATCAACGAATTCACGGTGGCCGCGGCGGCCTGCTTTGCTGGGGCAGTCGTAGAGGGACGTCTCGCCCGATGGCAAATACGTCTTGTGCTCAACGCGAACCCAAAAGTGCGTGCTGTTGTCGCTCGAATGAGGCCAGGAAGCGTTAGGGGGACAGCTACACTTACCGGAAGCTCGGCAAGTTGCCGCTCGCCGGGGAGTGTTGGTAAACCAGGAGTTTGCCAACACATCTCTGTCACGGTGCTGGGAAGCGACTGCTGGAAAGTTACCGGCCTGGGCGGCTACAATCGGGCAACCGTTGCTAATGTGTTGGGTTCGTATCGATTCGACGATTCTGGGGGCACTGACGATGAAAACCTTGACCTGGCTTGCGATTCTGGCGGCCTGTTGTGTTCTGGCCGCGCCGCTGGCGGCTCAGGACCGCGAAACGAAAGTCCGCAATGACAAGAAGGACGTCGAGGAGGCGGGGCGCTGGATATACAACGATCTCCCCAAGGGAATCGCCGAGGCGAAGAAGACCGGCAAGCCGCTGCTGGTGATTTTTCGCTGCATTCCATGCGAAGCCTGTGCCCAGCTCGATTCGCAAGTGGTGGCGAAAGACTCGACCGTGCAAAAGCTGCTCGATCAGTTTGTGCGGGTCCGCGTCGTCCAGGCCAACGGGATGGATTTGTCCCAGTTTCAGTTCGACTACGACCAATCGATGGCGGCGTTTTTTCTGAATGCCGACATGACTATCTACGGCCGCTTTGGCACGCGGTCGGACCAGACGGAGTCGGACGCGGATGTTTCGGTGGAAGGTTTTGGGGCGGCACTGGAAGGGGCACTCGCGCTGCATCAGGGATATCCCGCCAACAAGGCCCTGTTTGCCGCCAAGCGCGGCCGCGAGGTGGCGATCAAGGTTCCCGAGGAGTTTCCCAACCTCAAGGGAAAATACACCTCGAAACTGAACTACGAGGGGAAGGTCGTTCAGAGCTGCATTCATTGCCATCAGGTGGGTGAGAGCATCCATCTCGTCAATCGCCAGCCGGGAAAGCCGATGGCCGAAGAGGTGCTGTATCCCTACCCCCATCCGAAAATCCTCGGGCTGATTTTGGACCCCAAGGAAAGAGCCCGCGTGAGCGAAGTGACAGCCGGCTCTTCCGCGGCGAAGGACGGTTTTCAGGCGCGGGACGAAATTCTCTCGCTCTCCGGCCAGCCGCTGCTTTCGATCGGGGACTTTCAATGGGTTTTGCATAATGCGGGAAAAACGGACAAGCTGAAGGCGGAGGTGCAGCGCGGCGGAAAAAAAATCACGCTTTCCGTGACGCTCTCTGCCGGGTGGCGGCAGCAAGGAGACATAAGCTGGCGGGCCACTTCGTGGGACCTGCGCCGCATCGCCACGGGAGGACTGTTGCTCGATTCTCTGACGGACGACGAGCGCAAGGCGGCGAAGTTGGAAGAGAACGTCCTGGCCCTGCGGATCAAACATGCCGGCGAATACGGAGAGCACGCCGCCGCGAAGAACGCCGGCTTCCGCAAGGGGGACATTATCGTCGAGCTCGACGGCTCGACCGAGCCGCTCACGGAATCGGAGCTGCTGGTCGCCATGCTGAACGGTAAGAAACCGGGGGACAAAGTCCCCGCGGTGGTTTTGCGGGAAGGGAAGCGGCTTGAGCTGAAGCTGCCGATTCAGTGAGGCCAAGCGGGCCAGGCTGGTAGCCTTTCTACTTAAACTTCCACAAGCTCAATCTTTAGGCCCAAGACGCGAGCCACTGCCTGCAAATTGGAAAGATGGACGTCGCGGCCGCATTCGAGGTCGCGCACGGTGCCAGGATGGGGAATGCCGGCAGCCTTTGCAACAGCGTACCAGGTGAGTTTCTGGGCCTCGCGGGCCTTACGAATCTGTGCGCCGATTCCTTCCTTCGCCGGTTTCAGCTTGGGCTCGGCCGGCGGGAACTCGAGTTTGACTTTGCGGCGGATTTCCGCGAACTTCGCTTTCTCCTCCGGCGTGAATTGTTTGGTGATGCGTTTGAATGGCATAGCTTGTTCCCTATTCAGCGGAACTCCAAGGTTCCGGTACTTCGTACGCGGTGACGGGATAGATGGTATCTTCGTCAATCTCCTAGTAAATCACGATGATGACGCGGCCGTCCGGCGTGAATCCGAATACGCACGGCCTGCCGGAGGATTCGCTAACTTCTTTGCTGAGCGGACGTTCCAAGACGTGCTCTACGTCATCGATGTCCAGCCCATGCTCAGAGATGTGCTCGACATTCTCATCAGGTTCGTCATTCCAGATGATGGCTTTCATGGGCCAAACTCCCGACATTGGTCATTATAGCATTACGTTGCATTAGTGCAAACTTTTGCCATCTTTGGGCAGGCTGGAAGCCTACCCCACTGCCGCCAGCGCCACCGCTCCATGCACAACGGCCAGTTCGCCGAGCGCGGCGGGGACGATGCGAAACGAGCCGGAGAGAGGAGGGAAAACGTAGCGGGCGACTTCGCTGCGAAGGGGGGCGAAGAAGAAGGGCTCGCCAATGAGGGAGACGCCACCACCAACTACGACGACCTCCGGAGCCACGATGGTGATGACCTGAGCGATGGCCCAGCCGAGCACCTGGCAGGCGTGGTCCATCACCTCGCAGGCGATCTCGTTCCCCTCCGCTGCCGATTGAGCGACCGCCTTGGCCGTAAGGTTGTCGGCATTGCCGCCGCAGCGGGCGAGGAGATCGGCGATGTACTCCTCTTCCGTCCGCTTTTGGTCGGCGAGGCGGCTCTTGACTTCGTCCTTCAGCGAGCGGCGGACAATGGTTCCTTCTGTGCTGCGCTCCAGGTATTTTCGCAGGGAATCGAGCGGGCGGGAGACTTGCCCAGTAATGCGGGCGGCAGCGGCGGCAGCGATGGCGGGGCCGGCGCAGAGGGATTCCACGGTCAGCTCCGGGCGGTCTTCGTGCAAACCGGGGCGGAGATGGCCGATTTCTGCCACAGCCGGCCGACCCGCACCGTGCAGCTTGCCGCCGAGGACCAGGCCGCCGCCGACGCCGGTGCCGACCGTGATATAGAAGACGCTGCCGGCCCCCTTGCCCGCGCCGAAGCGAGCTTCGGCAAGCGACGCCACATCGCAGTCGTTCCCCAGCAGGGTTTTGAGGCCTAGCGTTTCTTCGCACCAGCGCGCCAGCGGAAAGTTATCCCAGCCGTCGACTTGATGGCTTTTGGTCACGATGCCGCGCTCTGAGTCCACTGGTCCGCCAAACCCAATCCCCATCCGCTCGATCTTGTGCTTCTGCGCCAAAGCCGTCGCCGACTTTTCGATCTGCTCCAAAATGCCCGGCGCGCCACGGCTGATGTCGATGTCGTGCCGGACGAAGGCAGCAAACTCGGCCCCGTCGCCGCGGCCAACTCCCAGTTGCAGTTTGGTGCCGCCGATTTCAATGCCGAGGAACATGGGAAGAGAGGGCAGAGGTGAGAGGGCAGGGGCTAGAGGTAAGAGTGCGGGATTGACCTTTCGTTGGCAATGGGGGAAAACTACCCCCTCTACTTGATTTTCATTGGGTACAGAAGCTCTTTCTGAACCCTGACACCTGATCCCTTAGGCCTGACCCATGGACGTTGCCGCTGGTCCCACTGATGGCCCTCAGCAGACGGCTGGGCACGGGCTGCTGTCCCCCAGTTTCCTGGGACTGCTGGTCACCCAGTTCCTGACGGCGGTCAACGACAACATTTTCCGCTGGCTGGTAATTGGGATCGGCAAGGACCATGTCGAGGCTGCTCTCAAAAGCGGCACGGCTCCGAGCTGGCTGACGGCGAGCAATGTCCTGATGGCCGGAACGGCCTGCTTCGTTCTCCCCTATCTGATCTTCGCGGCCCCAGCCGGCTACCTCGCCGACCGCTTCCGCAAGAAGCACGTCATCGTCGCCTGCAAAATTGCCGAGATCGTCATCATGGTCTTCGGCTACCTGGCCATCCTCCAAGGAAACCAGTCGCCGGTCGTCGCACTTTCGCTCCTCTTCTTCGTACTGACTTTGATGGGAGCGCAGGCCGCTCTTTTCGCCCCGTCACGCTCCGGCAGCATTCCGGAAACGCTTCTCCCTGAACGGCTCTCGCTCGCCAACGGCCTGTTCGGCCTGATGACGGTCATGGCCACCGTCGTCGGCATGGCCGCTGGCTCCTGGCTGGCGGATAGAACGGGCAACAAAGGAATGGACGCTCCCTGGATGAGCGGCGTCGTGCTGATTGGAGTTGCCATCGCCGGCACGATCACGAGCCTGCTCATCGTCTCGCTCCCCGCCGGTAATCCCAGTCGCAAGTTCCCCTGGGACTTTCCGATTCAGACTTTCCGCGACCTCTGGACGCTCGGCTCCAACCGGGCAATGCTCCGCGTCGCTCTCGGCATCTTGTTTTTCTACTCCGTCGCTTCGCTGGCCCAGCTCAACATCGATCAGCTCGCTCAGGAAGCCCAAGGGACGAAGGAAACAGACAAGCTGCCGCTGCTCATTTCGCTCATCGCGGGAGTCTGCATCGGCAACGTCCTGGCGGGACTCGTTTCCGGCGACCACGTGGAGCTCGGCCTTGTGCCTATCGGTGGACTGGGAATTGCCATCGCTTCCGGCTTGCTCTTCACGGTTCCGGCCACACTGTTTGTGCCTGGGGGAACCGATCAAAGTGGCCTGATCTGGGCCTGCTTCCTGTTAGTTTCCCTCGGCACCGCGGCGGGGCTCTTCATCGTCCCGCTCGAAGCAGCCATGCAGCACTGGAGCCCGCGCGAATCCCGCGGCAGCATTCTGGCCGCCAACAACTTCATGACCTTCAGCGGCATTCTGTTGTCTTCGCTGCTCTACGCGGGTTTGCGGATGTCCGTGTCCCAATGGAAATCGTTGCTTACATGGACGCCCGTTTCCGGCCAACCCGGTTCGCCGTTCCTCAACGCCCAGCAGATTTTCCTGCTGGCGGGGCTCTTCACGATTCCGGTCCTGATCTACATCGTCGTCATCATTCCACAGGCCACGATCCGCTTTCTTGTAATCCTGTTCAGCCTGAGCTTCTATCGCATCAAGGTCTTTGGGCGAGAAAACTTGCCGGCCACCGGGGGAGCTCTCTTGATCCCCAATCACATTACCTGGATTGACGCCTTCTTCCTGCTACGGGCCAGCTCCCGCCCGATTCGGATGGTGGCCTTGTCGTCCAACCTGGAAAATCGCTGGGTCGCCTGGCTGGGGAATCTGTTCGGGGCGATCCTGATCAACCCGGCCAAGCCCAAGATGGTCATCCTGGCCTTTCGCCAAGCCCGGGACGCCCTGAACAACGGCGAGCTGGTTTGCATCTTTCCCGAAGGGGGCATGACCCGCAGCGGCCAGGTGCAGGCGTTCAAGCCGGGCATGATGAAGATCCTGGAAGGGGCCAACGCCCCGGTGGTCCCGGTCTATCTCGACGGCCTATGGGGGAGCATTTTCAGCTTCGAGGGGGAAAAATTCTTCTGGAAATGGCCTAAGCGTTTCCCGTATCCTATGACCATCCACTTTGGTCCGCCTATTCAGGATCCTGACGACGTCCACCAGCTTCGCCAGGCGGTCCTTGAACAAGGGGCGGCTGCCGTTTACAAAAGCGCCCACGAAAATATGGAACTCCTCCCGCGCCTCTTCATCCGCCAGTGCAAGGCCCGCAAACGGCTGCCGAAAATCGCCGATTCGACCGGGGCCGAATTGACCGGCGGCGATGTGCTGCTCCGGTCGCTCATTCTCCGCCGCCTGTTGCGGAGGCATACCCTGGCCAAGGACGAGCAGTATGTTGGCGTTCTTGTGCCGCCGTCCGCGCCGGGGTTCCTTGTCAACATGGCCCTGGCCCTCGACAAGCGAATCTCCGTCAACCTCAACTACACCGTCTCGTCCGACGTGATGAACGCTTGCATTGAGATGGCCGGCATCAAGCATGTCATCACCAGCCGCAAGTTCATGGAGAAGATGGACTTCAAGCTGAACGCCGAGATCGTCTATCTGGAGGACTTCAAGGACAAACCGACCGCTATGGACAAAGCCGTCGGCTACACGCAGGCTCATTTTTGGCCGGCCCGACTGCTGGAGGCTTCACTCGGCCTGGGGAGCATCAAGCCCGACGACGTGCTGACGATCATCTTCACTTCGGGCTCCACCGGAACGCCCAAGGGGGTGATGCTGACCTATGCCAACATTGGCAGCAACGTGGAGGCGATCAACCAGGTGCTGCATCTGCGGCCGACCGATTGCCTCGTCGGCATACTCCCTTTCTTTCATTCCTTCGGCTACACGGTCGCCTTGTGGGGAGTCGGCACGCTCGATATTCGCGGGGCCTATCATTACAGCCCGCTCGACGCCCGGCAGATCGCCAAGCTCATCTCGAGTTACAAAGGAACCCTCTTCCTTTCGACGCCGACGTTCTTGCGCAGCTATCTGCGGCGCTGCGATCCCGAAGATCTCAAGACGCTCGAGGTCGTAGTCTGCGGAGCCGAGAAGCTGCCGATGGACCTCGCCAAGACCTTTGAGGAAAAATTCGGCGTCCGCCCGGTGGAAGGATATGGGACCACCGAGCTTTCGCCGGTCGCCTCCGTGAACGTGCCGCCATCCCGCAGCATCGACAATTTCCAGAAGGACAGCCTGGAAGGGAGCGTCGGCCGCCCGCTGCCGGGGATCATCGCCAAAACGACCCATTTAGAGACCGGTGCTGAGTGCAAGGTGAAAGAGTCCGGCATGCTCTGGATCAAAGGCCCCAACGTGATGAAGGGCTATCTCCATCAGCCCGAGCTGACCGCGGAGGTCATCAAGGATGGCTGGTACAAGACGGGAGATGTCGCCTTTATCGATGAAGAAGGCTTCATCCACATCACCGGCCGCGAAAGCCGCTTCAGCAAAATCGGCGGCGAAATGGTGCCGCACATCAAGGTGGAAGAAGAGCTCAGCATACTCGCCGGCTGCGGCGAGGAAGGAGGCCCACAGCTCGCCGTCACCTCCGTCGCCGACGAGAAAAAGGGGGAGCGGCTCATCGTGATCCACACCAAGATGACCAAAACACCCGACGAGCTCCGTAAGGGACTGACTGAAGCCGGCCTCCCCAACCTCTTCATCCCCGGCTCGGACAGCTTTCTGGAAGTCCCCTCGCTGCCGGTCCTCGGCACGGGCAAGGTTGATTTGCGCGGGCTGAAAGAGATGGCCAAGCAGCAGTTCCAGTAGAATGTCAGTCGGTTTGCCGTCGAGCGGCGAGCTTGGCGGCGACGAGTTTGTCGGCAATTTCTCGGGAAAGCGTGGTCTCCTGAGAGCCGATGCGCAGAACGATGATGCCGGCTTGGGGACGGATTTCGGCAATGGTTCCTTCCGCGCCGATGCGGAGGCCCGTTTCGGCCAGATAGCGAAGGAAATCGGGAGCCTGATCCGTGACTCGGACGATGCGGAACAATTCTCCTGTCCCCAGGGCCGTAAGGGCGCAGCCATTGGTCGCGGCAACGGTGCCATCGGCCTTGGGAATGGGATCGCCGTGCGGGTCGCTTTCCGGATGGCCCAGAAAAGCGTCGATCTTGTCGATAAGCAGGTCGCTGACCGCGTGCTCCATGTTCTCCGCCTCGGCATGTACTTCGTCCCAAGTGAGCTGCAAAGTCTGCACCAGGAACAGCTCAATGAGGCGATGCCGGCGGAGGACGCGAAGGGCCAGTGAACGGCCGGAATCGGTCAATCGGGCTCCTTCATACGGCGTGTACTTGGCCAGGCCCCCTTCCCCCAGCGTCTTGAGCATGCTCGTCACCGTGCCGGGAGAAACCCCCAGCATCTCCGCCAGCTTCCCCGTCGCGGCAATCTCCCCGCTCCCCTCTGCCGAGAGTTGGTAAATGGCCTTCACGTAGTTTTCGATGGTGAGGGAAGCCACGGGGGGGAGGGGGCAGGAGTCGGGGGTCAGGAGTCAGGGCGGCCTGCATTGTAGGAAGTGCCCTATCATCTCGAAACCGGCCCATTGCCATTGAGTCTGGGATGTACCATCATCGACAGCGTATCGCTAAATCATTTTGCTGACCCCTGACCCCTGACCCCTGACCCCATGCTTTCCCTCAACGAGCTCGCCCTGCACCGCTGCGAACTCCTCACGGAGCATCTCACGCAGCGGATGCGCCTGCACGCCGGGGTGCTGCGCATGGACTGTGGGGCGCGGGTAATCGATTGCGGCGTGAAGGCGAGCGGCGGCCTCGAAGTCGGCCGGCAACTCGCGGAGATCTGTCTGGCCGATTTGGGGCGTGTGAAGTTTGTGCCTGGAGACGCCCACCTTTGGCCCGGGCTCGCCGTTGCAGTTCAGACCGATCAGCCGGTCGCCGCCTGCATGGCCAGCCAGTACGCTGGCTGGCAAATCACCGGGGAGAAGTTCTTCGCAATGGGCTCCGGGCCGATGCGAGCTGCCGCGGGGAAGGAAAAAATCTACGACCACATCGGTTATCGCGAGACAACCGCCCACGCCGTTGGCGTTTTGGAAACCGGCAAGCTCCCTCCTGACGGAGTCTGCCGCCAGATTGCCGCGGACTGCAAAGTGGAACCGGCGAGCCTGACGCTGCTGGTGGCCCGCACCGCCAGCATCGCGGGGAGCGTGCAAGTGGTCGCCCGCACCGTGGAAACGGCCCTGCACAAGATGCACGAGCTCGGCTTTGACCTGTCCCGCGTGCAGAGCGGCTATGGCGTGGCTCCGTTGCCGCCGATTGCCAAGGACGACCTGGCGGGAATTGGCCGGACGAACGACGCGGTACTGTATGGCGGCGAAGTGACGCTCTGGGTCCGCGGCGATGACACGAGCCTGGCCACCCTCGGTCCCAGCATCCCCGCATCGTCCTCGAAAGATTATGGCGAACCCTTCGCCGCCATTTTTGACCGGGCGGGCAAAGACTTTTACAAGATCGATCCGCTCCTCTTCAGCCCCGGGGTCGTCAACCTTGTCAACCTCGACAGCGGCACTTTCCACCGCTTCGGCCAGCTTAGGCCGGATGTGCTGAAGAAGTCGTTTACTTCATCGTAGCCAGCACACTCCGTGTGCTGGTTTGTCCGCTTACAGAGTGAGCGGAATACACAAAATGCGTTTCGCCATCCTCGCCGATCCCGAAAGCTGGTACCTGCGGGATCTGGCCCGCGCGGCAGCGGCGCAAAACCATGCGGTGACGCAGGTCTCCTTCAGCCAGATTGCCGCGGAGATTGGAGGAACCGAGAACAACCGCATTTTCTCCGGCGAGCACGACCTGACAAAGTTCGATGCCCTGCTCGTCCGCACGATGCCCCCCGGCTCGCTGGAGCAGGTCGTGTTCCGCATGGATTGCCTGGCTCGGCTGGAGGCTCAAGGCATTAGCGTCATCAATCCGCCGCGGGCCCTGGAAGCTGCCGTGGATAAATACCTCACCTCCGCGAAATTGCAAGCGGCTGGTTTACTGACGCCGCGAACGATCACGTGCCAGACGCCTGACGACGCGATGGCTGCCTTCGACAGTCTCGGCGGTGACGTTGTGGTAAAGCCCCTCTTCGGCAGCGAAGGGCGCGGCATTACGCGGCTCAGTGACCCCGCCCTGGCCCTGCGGGCGTTCAAAATGCTCGCGCAGCTTGGCGCAGTGCTGTACGTGCAGGAATTCATCGAGCATGAAGGGTGCGACTTGCGGCTGCTCATCATCGGAGACGAAATCCTGGCCATGAAACGCCGCAACCCGCTTGACTGGCGCACCAACGTCAGCCGCGGGGCCAAGACTGAGCTCTTGCTCGTGACGCCGGAAATGGTGGACCTGGCCCAGCGCGCCGCCGACTCCGTCGGCGCTCTCGTGGCCGGCGTCGATATCCTCCCTGGCAAGGATGGCCGCCTCTACGTGCTCGAAGTCAACGCGGTTCCCGGCTGGAAAGCACTGGCCCGGACGCTGAATGTCGACGTGGCGGCGAGAGTGCTGCAGTTCGTCACGGCGAGGTGCCACGCTCGATGACTTTTTCCAGCGACATCATCAACGTCGGCTTCCGCCTGAGTGAAACGGCTCGCCGCGATCCGGAAGGGGTGGCGATTGCCATGCCGCTGGGACGTGATGCAGCCAGCAAGTTCCGCTACCAGCAACTGACATTCAAGGAACTCGACGACGACAGCACCCTGCTCGCCGCGGGCTTGCACAATATGGGTGTGCGTCCCGGCACGCGGCTGGCGCTGCTGGTTCCGCCGAGCATCGATTTCATCTCGCTGGTGTTCGCGATGTTCAAAGCGGGAGTCGTGACGATCCTGATTGATCCAGGCATGGGGCGCGGCAACTTGGTGAAATGTCTCTCCGAGAGCGCGCCCGAAGGATTCGTCGGCATTCCGCTGGCACAAGCGATTCGAGCGATCCTCCGCTGGCGATTTCCTAGGGCCCGGTACAACGTCACCCTTGGCCGGCGCTGGTTCTGGGGAGGGACCACCATCGCCGCGCTGCGGGCCCGCAAGCTGGCCAACTTTCAGCCTGTGGCAACAAAAGGAAGCGACCCGGCGGCGATCATCTTCACCACCGGCAGCACTGGACCGCCCAAGGGAGTGCTCTATCGCCACGGCAATTTCAACCAGCAAGTGAACGAGATCCGCGACTTCTACCAGATTCAGCCGGGCGAGATTGATCTGCCCGGGTTTCCCTTGTTCGCCCTGTTCAACTGCGCGATGGGGGTAACGACGGTCCTTCCCGAGATGGACGCGACCCGTCCGGCAAGCGTCAATCCGCGGAACATCATCGACCACGTCAACGATTGGAAGATCACGCAGGCTTTCGGCTCGCCAGCGCTGTGGAACGTCGTCGGCCGCTACTGCGAAGAACGAAAGATTACGCTGCCGACACTCAAGAGAGTTCTCTCTGCCGGCGCACCGGTCCCGCCCCATGTGCTGAGGCGCATGAAGAACGCTATTGCTCCGGACGGAGACGTACACACTCCCTACGGCGCAACGGAGTCGCTGCCGGTGGCGTCGATTGCCGCCAGCGAAATCCTCTCGCAAACAGCCGCCAGGAGCGCGGAAGGGGCGGGAACCTGCGTCGGCCGCCGCTTTCCCGGCATGGAGTGGAAGGTCATCCGCATTCAAGACGGCCCAATTCCCACCATCGACCAGGCCGAGGTGCTTCCCGCGGGAGAGATTGGCGAGTTGATCGTGCAAGGGGGAGTGGTGACCACGGAATATGTCACCAGGGTTGATGCCAACGCCCTGCACAAAATTAGGGACGGCGCGAAGTTCTGGCACCGGATGGGAGATGTTGGATATCTGGAGCCTGTCCCGGCCCTTCCCCCTCTCCCTGTGGGAGAGGGCC
>SXOA01000015.1 GCA_005778405.1 Planctomycetaceae bacterium | reverse complement strand
TCGATACCCGACAAAACCCTCACCCTAACCCTCTCACCATGGGAGAGGGGACCAGATGCCCATGCCCCACTACGACACGATCATAATCGGCGCGGGGATGTCGGGGCTGGCCGCTGGAATTCGCCTGGCGTATTACGACCAGAAAGTTTGCATCCTGGAGCGGCACTACACCATCGGCGGGCTGAACTCCTTCTACCGCCTCCGGGGACGCGATTACGACGTCGGCCTGCATGCCGTCACCAACTTTACGCCCAAGGGGGCCAAGAAGGGACCCCTCGCGCGGTTGCTTCGCCAACTCCGTTTCGCGTGGGAGGATTTTGCACTCTCGCCGCAGCTTGGTTCCGCGGTGGCGTTTCCCGGCGTCACGCTCAATTTCACGAACAACCCGGACTTGCTGGCGGCGGAAGTTGCCCGCGCCTTTCCGCGGCAGAAAGACAACTATGCCCGGCTGCTGACGCAGATTGTCGACTACGACGACCTCAATCAGGAGATGTTCGTCCTCTCCGCCCGGCAAGTGCTTGGCGAAACGATCACCGATCCGCTGCTGATCGAGATGCTTCTCTGCCCGCTGATGTGGTACGGCAATGCCCGCGCGGAGGACATGGACTGGGGTCAGTTCTGCATCATGTTTCGGAGCATTTTCCTGGAAGGGATGGGCCGCCCGCATGCCGGCGTCCGGCTGATTCTGAAGAACCTGGTGCGGCGATTCCGCGAACTCGGCGGCGAACTCAAGCTCCGGAGCGGCGTCTCCCGCATTCATGTGGAACAAGATCGGGCCGCCGGCATCGTGCTAGACGGCGGCGAGGAGATCACCGGCACCCACGTCCTCTCCTCGGCCGGCGCGGTGGAAACGATGCGGCTCTGTGACGACGTAACGGCTGCCATGGAACCCGCCGCTGCCGGCCAGCTCAGCTTTTGCGAGAGCATCTCGATTCTCGACAAGCCCCCCAAGGCCCTGGGGCACGAGAAGACGATCGTCTTTTACAACGACTCCGAAAAGTTCCACTGGCGCAAGCCGGCGGGCGAACTGATCGATCCCCGAACCGGCGTCATCTGTTCTCCTAACAATTTCGCCTACGGGGCGGCCGACGGCGAGCTCGCTGACGGGGTCGTCCGCATCACGGCCCAAGCGGACTTCAGCCGGTGGCAAGGTTTGGATGAGTCGCAATACAAGCTGGAAAAGCTCCGCTGCTATGACGCCATGGCGGCTTCGGCGGTCCGCTTCATGCCGGACTTTCGCGGCCGCGTGATTGACACCGACCTGTTCACGCCGACGACCATCCGCCGCTTCACCTGGCACGACAACGGGGCCATCTACGGGGCACCCGACAAGAAACTCGACGGTACCACCCGCCTCAAAAACCTCTTTCTCTGCGGCACCGACCAGGGCTACGTCGGCATCATCGGCTCCATCATCAGCGGTATCAGCATGGCGAACCAGCACTGCCTGCGGAGCGCGCTATAATCGTCGCCTTTCGCTCCGCTAATGGCGACTTTCTACTTCTTCGCCAGCTTCCTCAGCACTTCAATCCCCCGCTCAATGGTCTTGTCCGCTGCCGCGTAGCTAATCCGGAAGTGCGTATCCCGGCTGCTGAAGATGTTGCCGGGGATGATCAGCAGGTTGTGTTTGATTGCTTCGGCCACGAACTCACCGCCGGTCCCCCAAGGAACCTTCGGGAAAACGTAGAACGCTCCGCCGGGCCTCGTAATTTCGTACAGGTCCGATAGGCCGCTGACGATCAGATCACGCTTCCGTTTGTACTCGGTCACACACCGGCTCATGTCCACGTCCATCGCAACCGCTCCGGCCCACTGCACGGGCTGCGGGGCGCAGACAAAGGTGTACTGTTGCAGCTTGACCATCGTGTCGATGACCTCCGCCGGCCCATGCACGAAACCGAGCCGCCAGCCGGTCATGCCGTGGCTCTTGCTGAAGCCGTCGATGACGAGAGTCTGGTCGTTGAACTTCGCCGGGGAGACAAACGGTTCGTCGTAACAGAATGAGCGGTAGATTTCGTCGGAGAGGAGCACGATGTTCTTCTCCGCCGCCAGTTTCGCCAGGCCGCGAATTTCCGCCTCGCTGGCAATCACCCCCGTCGGATTAGCCGGGCTGTTGAGCAAGATCATCTTCGTTCGCGGCGTGATGGCGGCAGCGACCTTCGCCAGATCGATCCGAAAATTGGGATAGGTGTCGATCACGACCGGCTTTCCCCCGGCAAGCTGCGTGAGGGAAGTGTACATGACGAAGTACGGGTCGAAGACAATCACTTCGTCCCCCGGATTGACCAGGGACAGCATCGCCAGCGCCAGCCCGCCGCTGGTGCCGCTCGACACAAAGACCCGCCGGTTGACGTGGCCATATTCGGCGTCAATCCGATGTTGCAGTTTCTCCCGAAGGACCGGCATCCCCTGCGTCAGGGCATACGAATTCTTCCCCGCCTTGATGGCCTCAATACAAGCCGTCTTCACCTCCTCCGGCACATCAAAATCCGGCTGGCCGATCGAGAGATTGATTGGATCCTTCATTTTCGCGGCCAGGTCAAATACCTTGCGAATGCCGCTGGAGTCAAAAGCACGGGTGCGGTCGGCGATCCAAGACATGAGAGATGAGCGGGTGAGAGCCTTGTGTTGGGGCAAAGCACCAATGTACCCGTGCGACAGAAGCCGCGCAAGCCGTTCGCCGATGGACCACCGCAGGTCGCCGCTTTCGCCTACACCGCCCGCTTCTTCAAGCGGGCCATTCTTGTACGAGCAGCCGTCTGGACGTTGCCCGGTAAGCCGGGCAGTGTCAGAACCTTTTCCAAGTCGGCTAGGGCCTTGTCCTCCTCATTGAGGGCGGAGTAGGCCAGAGCCCGGTTGTAGAGCGCGCTGGCTCGCACTGTCGGGCTAATTGTGGTGGTTGTCAGGAGCGAGTTGAAAATCGCCAGAGCCTTATCCGGCCGTTTCCCCTTGACGTGCTCCACTCCTTCCAACAACAGACTCTCTTCCCGCGAGCTTCGGCTGAATAGCCCAGCCAACTTACTGAAGAAACTCATAGAGACCTCCCCAATTGGGTCCAATGTAGTGCAGGGAGAGGTGGGATGATAGCATGAGTCCGGTGAACTGGCCTCCTTGAGTTTCCCGTTGTTAGATTCCGTATGCATGACCTCTCCAAAATGCCCCCAGCCGCCGACAAAGTCCGCGAATGGCTGACCCGCGCGATTGCCGCGGGAGCTTCGGATTTGCACCTCGTCGCCGGGTATCCGCCGGTGCTGCGGCTGCATGGGGAGCTCGTCGAATTGGCCGAGCCGAAGTTGACGGGAGAAGAGACACAGCATCTGGCGCGCTCTCTGTGTTCGCCGGATTCCTTCGCCCGCCTGCAGGTTCAGAAGGACATCGACTTCTCCTTTGAACTCGCGGTCGACGGCCGTTTCTGTCGTTTTCGGGCCAATCTGTTTCGGAGCGAGGGACACTATGGCGCGTGTCTCCGCGTCGTACCGGGCACGATTCCCGCCTTCGACTGGGCCGGCTTTCCCGAGGATCTCGCGCAGCGGCTGGCGTTTCTACGGGACGGCCTGGTCATCGTCACCGGTGCGACGGGCAGTGGCAAGACGACCACGCTGGCCATGATTGTCAATCTGCTCAACCTGGCCGGCGGCTATCGGATCATCACCGTGGAAGAGCCGGTGGAATATGTCTTTCCGCGTGTCGCCGGCTCCGTGGTCACGCAGCGGGAAGTCGGCACGGACGTGCTGACCTTTGCAGACGGTCTCAAGTACGGCCTGCGGCAAGATCCGGATGTCATTCTGGTCGGAGAAATCCGCGACAAGGAGACGGCGCAGATGGCTCTCAGTGCGGCGGAAACCGGTCACCTCGTCTTCAGCACGCTGCACACGCGGGACGCCAAGGGAGCCATCACCCGCTTCGCCGACGTCTTTCCACAGGAAGCCCAGCGGGATGTCCGCTCCCTCCTGGCTCTCAGTCTGCGAGCCGTCGTCAGCCAGCGTCTGCTCCCTTCCGCAGAGCCCGGCAGCAAGCGGCATCTGGCCCTGGAAGTCCTGTGGAACACCAGTCCAATCCAGGTTGCCATCCGCACGGGCAAAGTCGAAAGTATCGACAACTACCTGCTCACTAACCGCGACGACGGCATGCAGAGCTTCGACGAATCCCTCCGCCAACTCCTCCGCGCGGGCAAGATCACCCGCGAAGTCGCCGAGCTACACGTGCGGGAACCATCCCTGCTAAGTCGCAGCTAGCCAGTCCGCCACGATTGCCCGCCTCAAAGTTTGCGCGATCGGTACATCGCGCTTTCCCCGAGCGCGATTGTGCCGGCAATACCGAAGATACTTCCGGGGGTTAGCCCAAACCGTCCGATGCTTTTAGAGTCACTCACGGGTGACGTGCTTTCACCAGGCGCAGCGAATGTCGGGAACTCATTTGCAAGCAGGGGCTGTTTCATGCTGCGCTATGCCGTCCTACCGATAGTGCTTCTTGCCGGTCCTTTGGCCGTTGCTGCGCCGGACCCAGCCATGATTCCCACAGGGCGCGATCCGGAAGCGGAGTACCTTTCCCAGGCCGCTCCCGATCCAGAAGCCTTGCCGAAAGTCCCGGCCAGCCAGACCATTTCCGATCCGGGGGATGTCGCTGCCGTGGATGGCTACGATGCGGCCATCGCGGAGGCTAGTCTTGCGGATTCGGCCGCGGCGGAGTGCGATGCCAAGAAAATGGCGGCGCTGAAAAAACAGGTAGCGACCGCTTACAAGCCGCTCTTCTACGACAACAACTTCAACTACCTCTGCGACCCCTGCTACGACGACTTCCACTTGGGAGAGAACTGGAAGCGGAATTGCCTGGGTAACTGGGGAGTGCTGGATATCGGCGGGCAGTACCGGGCCCGCCTGCACAACGAGCGGAACATGCGCGGCCTGGGGCTCACCGGCCGCGATGACGATTTTCTCCTGCACCGGACGCGCCTCTTCGCGAACTGGGAAGTGAACGACCGGATCCACCTGTACGGCGAGTACATCGACGCGGAAAGCAACTACGAGAACTTCACACCGCGGAACATCGAAGTGAACCGCTCGGACATGCAGAACCTGTTCCTCGACGCGAAGTTGATGGAGCGGGATTGCGGCGATCTGTGGGTGCGCGTCGGACGCCAGGAATTGCTCTACGGCAGCCAGCGGCTGATCTCGCCGCTCGACTGGGCGAACACGCGGCGGACGTTTGACGGGGTCAAGGCGTTTTGGAAAGGGACCGATTGGGACATCGACGCGTTCTGGACGAACCCCGTGGTGATCGATCCCAGAAAATACGACCAGCCCAACCAGAGCCAGGAATTCTCCGGCGTCTTCGCGACCTACAAGGGAACTCCCAACCGCACGACCAGCCTGTACGGCATTCGGTACATCGAGACCAGCGCGCCCACAACCTTCGAGTCCAATACCTTCGGCGGGAATCTGATGGGGAATGTAGGGCCGTGGCTGTGGGACCTGGAAGGGGCTTACCAGACTGGCCGTTTCGGATCGCTCGATCACAATGTCGGCTTCTTCACCATCGGCGGCGGGCGGAAGTTCGAGGACCACTGCTGGCAGCCCGTGCTGTGGGCCTATTACGACTGGTCCGCGGGATCCAACCAACTCAGCAACGGGTTTCATCACCTCTTCCCACTGGGCCACAAGTACATGGGCTTCATGGACCTGTACGGCCGGCGAAACTTGGAAGACACGAACGTCTCGCTCAGTTTCAAGCCGCACGAAAAGTTGACGGTGCTGGCCTGGCACCACATTTTCTTCCTGCAGAACGGGAACGACGTCCCCTACAACATCAACATGACTCCGTTCGTCGCGACCGCGGGGGGAAGCCAGTATCTTGGCCAAGAACTCGACCTGCTCTTCACCTGGCAGTTCCATCCGCGGCAGGACCTGGTGTTCGGCTACTCCCACTTCTTTCACGGAAACTTCTACGACACCAACCCCGCCGTCCCCTTCCGCGGCGATGTGGATTTCTTCTACACGCAGTACACGATTAACTTTTGATCAATCTGCTTAGACCAGCGCAGCGGAAACTTCCGGCTGCAGCGAAGGCACCGAACAGATGCGGATGCAATGCAGTTCCGTGGCCAGGGCCGTGTCGAGCACTTCAGGTGGCGGCAGGTGGAGATAAACGTCGTCTCCAATCACGTCGACGGGGAAGACGTGCAGTGAATAATTCTCTCCCGTCAGACATGAGCCGTCCTCGAGGGAAAAGGTCTTCTTGTGCATGGGGCAGGCGACTTTGGGGGTTCCGTTCTGATCGCCGACGATGCCGCGGGAGAGGACGAACGACTGCTTGTGCGGGCACATATTCTGAGTGGCGTACCATTCGCCCCGGCTGGTGAAGCGAAAGACGGCGATCTGGCTCTGGCCGTATTTGATGGTGGAGCCGCCATCGTGGGGGAAGTCGCTGACGGAGCCAACACGGACCCAGGTGCGAGATTCGTCGGAATCACCCTGCTTAGCCGCCTCGTCCACGAGGCGAATCCCGTCGTGGGCGACGGGGCTAAGCTCAAGCTGCGGCAGCTCCGCAGGGTCCTTTCGCCAATCGGCGGGGCGGCGCTGGCCTCGCTCGTGGACGAATTCGATGACCGATTCTATTTCCTCCGTGTTCATGAACTGCCGGAACCAGCGGCGACGATTGGGGTCGTTCACGACCTCGGTCCACTCGCATTTGTAACTATCCACCACGAATTGCATCTGCCGCTCGAGTTCACCGGCGATGCCCAGTTTGTCATTGATGACCACGTCGCGAAGATACGCCATGCCCCCTTCCAAGTTCTCCAGCCAGACGCTCGTCCGCGTGAGCCGATCGGCGGTTTGAATGTAGAACATCAGGAAGCGGTC
>SXOA01000160.1 GCA_005778405.1 Planctomycetaceae bacterium | reverse complement strand
TAGCGTACATCGAGTTTTCCAATATTCCGTAAATCCGTGAGGCGTAAAACCCTCACCCCGGCCCTCTCCCAACCGGAGAGGGAGTACGTCATGTCACGTATCGGTCAAAAACCCCTTCCCGTCCTCGATGGCGTCAAGGTCAGCGTCAGCGGCCGCACCGTCAACGTGGAAGGCCCCAAGGGAAAGCTCTCCTGGGAACACCGCGAGCATGTGGAAGTGAAAGTGGACGCCGCCGCGAAGCTCGTCCAGGTCAATCGCCACAATGACGAGCGCGAGGCCCGCGCCCTGCATGGGCTGACCCGCGCGCTCATCAGCAACATGATCACCGGTGTGAAGCAGGGATATGAGAAAAAGCTGGAGATTGTCGGTGTTGGCTATCTGGCGGCTCTCAAGGGAAAGATGCTGCAATTGCGAGTGGGATATGCGAACGAATTGCAGCGGCCGATTCCCGAAGGGCTGACGGTAACGGTGCCGGATCAGACACACATCACGATTCAAGGGTGCGATAAGCAGATGGTCGGCCAGTTTGCCGCCGAAATCCGCTCGCTCCGCAAGCCGGAACCCTATAAGGGCAAAGGTGTCCGCTACGCCGGCGAGCACATCAAGCTCAAGCCGGGCAAGGCCGCGACCAAGTAACGAAACAATATTGAGGGCTGGCGGCCGCCTATTTTCGGCAGCCGCGGACAGACTCTGGGGAAACTGACGTGGATAAGAATAAACTACTCGGAAAGCGCCGGCAGCGGCGTCGTTATCGTGTCCGCAAGTCGATTCGCGGCAATGCGGATCGTCCTCGCCTGACAGTCAACCGGAGCCACAAGAACGTGGCCTGCCAGATTATTGACGACATGCTCGGCAAGACGATTGCGTCGGCCAGCACGCTCGACAAGGACTTGCGGGCGCAACTCAAGTACGGTGGCAACAAAGCGGCGGCCCAGTTCATCGGCAAAGTGGTGGCCGAGCGGGCGATTGCCGCGGGCGTGAAAACCGTTTGCTTTGACCGTGGTGGCTCGCGGTATCATGGGCGAGTGGCGGCTTTGGCGGATGCGGCGCGGGCGGCGGGTTTGTCCTTTTAGCAGAACAAGAAACCAGAAGAATGTCCGCTTGCGGAGTGAGCGGACTACTTTAGGAGCATTAAGTGTCTTCAGACTCTAAATCGGGTGGCCTGGATTTTACCGTGCAGGTGAAGCGGTGCGCAGCCGTGGTCAAAGGTGGCCGCCGGTTCAGCTTTGCCGCGCTCGTGGTTTCGGGGGACGGCCGAGGCAAGGTCGGCTGCGGCTATGGCAAGGCTAATGAAGTTCCCCCCGCGGTGGAAAAGGCGACGAAACAGGCGGTCCGCAATTTTGTCAGCGTACCCCTGATCAACGGGACCATTCCGCATTCCATCACCGCCACTTTCGGCTCGGCCAAGGTCTTTCTGATGCCGGCCGATGCTGGCACGGGAGTAATCGCCGGCTCGGCGGTGCGGTCAGTTTGCCAGGCGGCCGGCATCACCGACATCATTACCAAGTGTTTGGGTACCAGAAATCAAGTCACCGTCGTGAAGGCGGCGATCAAGGCGCTCAGCCAGCTTCGCACCACTCAGGATGTGGAACGGCTGCGGGGAGTATCGTTTTCATGAGTTTGCACGAAATCAACCAGAACGTCGAAAAGCACAAGCGTCCGCAACGGTTGGGCCGCGGCATTGGGTCCGGTAAGGGCAAGACCGCGGGTCGCGGGCACAAAGGCCAAAAGGCTCGCGCCGGTTACAAAGCGCTCCCTATTTTCCAGGGAACCGGTAGCCCGTTGGTCCGGCGGGTTCCCAAGCGGGGCTTCACGAACATTTTTGCCCTCACAATCGCTGAAGTGAATATTCGTGACCTCGAGGCGAATTTCGAGGCAGGAGCCGAGGTCAACCCAGAGAGCCTGAAAGAAAAGAAGCTCCTCCGCGGCAGTTATGACGAACTGAAAGTGCTCGGAAACGGGGAGTTGACCAAGAAGCTGTCCGTTTCGGCTGATCGATTCAGCGGGTCGGCCCGGGAAAAAATTGAAAAAGCCGGTGGGAGTGCCACGGTACTTCCCGGTAAAACGACGGTAGCAGCGAAGAAAGAAGCAGCGAAAGCGGCCAGGAAGGCGGCAGCCAGGTAATTCGGCTGGCGACTACCCGTGGAGTGCGGGTGCCGGTTTCGCATGGCCTTTTGTTGCCCCATTTGATATTTTGAACGTCCTGTCAGGATTTCAGGACGGCATGCCTCCTATTGGACGGGTATTTCGCCATGTGGGAAAAATTCCGCGCGATTTTCACCATCCCCGAGCTGCGGATGAAGATTCTCTTCACCCTGCTGCTGCTCGCGGTCTTTCGCGTTGGCTACCAGATTCCGCTCCCCATCGTGGATGAAGTGGCCATCCTGGAAAAGATGCGAGCCGGCGGCGACCGGGGCGGATTCTTCGAAATGATGGAAACGGTTTCCACGTTCAGTGCCGCCGATCTGAAAAAGATCACCATCTTCGGCATGGGGATCATGCCCTACATTTCGGCCTCCATCATCCTGCAGCTCCTCAGCAGCGTCTGGAAACCGCTGGAAGAGCTGCGGAAAGAAGGGGAAACCGGGCGGAAGAAAATCAACGAATACACGCGTTACCTCACGCTGCTCATGTGTTTTTTCCAGGGGGCGGCGTTCCTATCGTCCTCGATTGCCAATGACAACAGCATCTTGAATATCGAGTTCTGCTGGGTCGAGGATGGCATACGCCATTTACATTGGCCCTGGTACATCACCTCCGTCATCATGATGACCTGCGGCACCATGTTCGTGATGTGGATCGGCGAGCAGATTGACGAATTCGGCATCGGCAACGGCATCAGCATTTTGATCATGGCCGGCATTCTGGCGCAGATGCCTGGCGCGATGCAGGATTTTTTGATCAACAAGATGAAAAAGACGTTGACGGGCTTCCAGGAGCCTGGCGTCGAAACACTGATCGTACTCATCGTCCTATTCATCACCGTGGTAGCCTGCGTGGTGTTCATCACGCTTGGCCAGCGGCAAATCCCGACGCAGAGCGCCAAACACGTGCGCGGCCGGCGGGTCTATGGCGGCAGCCGGCAGTACCTGCCGCTTAAGCTCAACCAATCGGGGGTCATGCCGATCATCTTCGCCAGCAGTCTGCTGCTGTTACCGGCGATGCTGTTTGGCGCGATAGCCACGCAATTTGACAATAGCCAGAGCCGCTGGTGGGCGGGGATTTTCCACAGCCTCAACGATTTGTTTACCCGGGGAGATTCGTTCGTCTACAACGTTTCCTACGTCGCGCTCATTTTCTTCTTCAGCTATTTTTGGACGGCGATCACGTTCAATCCCAAGGAAATGGCGGAGAATCTGAAGGACTTCGGCACCTTTATTCCTGGCTATCGTCCCGGCAAGCGGACGGCGGACTACTTGGAAAAAGTGATGATGCGGATTACCTATGTGGGCGCTGCATTCCTGTCCGTCGTGGCGATTGTCCCCACGATTATTTCCAGCCTGTTGCAGGTGGAGCCCGCCGTCGCCAGCTTTTACGGCGGCACGGGACTGCTCATCGCCGTTAGCGTGGCCTTTGACTTGATTCAAAAGATTGACAGCCATCTCGTGATGCGTGATTATCGGGGTTTGCTTGAGGCTTAGCGCTCCTTGCTCTAACCGCGTGATTCCCGGCACAAATGTTCCTTGTGTTCATTGGTCCCCCTGGCGCGGGCAAAGGCACCCAGTCCAAGCGGCTGCTCGCCCATCTGCGAATCCCTCATTTTTCCACGGGGGAAATGCTTCGGGCCGCCATCGAAGAGGACTCTGACCTCGGTCGGCTGGCGGGTCAGTACATGGACGGCGGCCGCCTGGTTCCTGACGACGTGGTTATGCGACTGGTCCTCGAGCGGCTCAGTCTGCCGAAATACGCCTTGGGCTGCTTGTTCGACGGCTTTCCGCGGACAATCACGCAGGCTCAGGCGTTAGATCAAGCTCTGCAAGATCGCGGCACTCCGCTGGATGCTGTTATTGAGCTGCAGGGATTCGAAAGGGAGCTCATCAGTCGCATGCAGAAGCGCGCGATCACCGAGCAGCGGGCAGACGACACTCCAGCGGTGATTGCCCAGCGGATGGAAGTTTATAAGCGCCAGACCGCTCCGCTTCTGAGCTACTATGAGCAGCGGGGGCTACTGCACTCCATCAATGCCATGGGGAGTCCGGACGAAGTATTCAGCCTGATTACGGCGAGTCTAGCCACCAAGTAGAAAGGGGGGCAGCCGAGTTTTCAGGGACTTCCTAAGTCGCTGATCCAGGTTCGGAACGCCCCTTCATCCACGTTTCGGCCGCTCAGGGTGATCACGATATCCCCTTCGCCGGCCAAGTCGACCTGGCTGCTGAGCAGGGCGGCAGTGGCGATGGCCCCCGATGGTTCAGTGCGAAGTCCGTGGTGCTCGTAGAGCCATTTCATCGCCTGTCGCGTCGAGGTGTCCGGCAAAGCGACCGACTGGCTTACGTGGCGGCTCAGGATGGGCCAGTTGTGCTCGCCGACGTCATAGGAATTCAGGCCGTCGCAAATGCTACTGGGGCGATCGATGCGGACCCGTTTGCCGGCGGCTAGCGACTGCTGAAAGTCGTTGCTGCCGGCTGGCTCGACGGCAATGAGGCGAGCCTGCGGAAACGCAGCGGCGATGGCCAGGGCGTGCCCCGCCATGATGCCGCCGCCGCTGACCTGGCAGAAGAAGTGCGAGAGGCCGCGCCCCGCGCGCTGTAGTTCACCGGCAATTTCCAGCCCACCCACGCCGTTCCCAGCAATGACGTGGGGATCATCGTAAGGGGAAGCTTGCACCGCCCCTTCGCCGGCGGCGATTTCCCGAGTCAGTCGGTCTCGCTCCCCTGTCTCGTGATCGCGGAGAATATCGTAAGTGCGGATCTCAGCTCCGAAGGAGCGTGTCAAGTTGAATTTCACTCGCGGAGCGGTCTCCGGCATCACGACCACGACCCGTTTGTCAAACCGCATCCCGGCATAAGAAATCCCCGAGGCGAAATTTCCCGATGAATGGGCCACGATCGTGCGACTGCCGATGCGATTCAGGTTGTTCGCCACCCAGTTGAGAGCCCCGAGCAGCTTGAACGAGCCGACCGGCGTCCAGCCGTAGTCCTTGATCCAAACGCGCCTTCCCTCCGGCAGACCGATTGCCTTTTCCAGCGGATAGGAGCGGACTAGCGGCGCTGGGGAGACATGCGGGCGAATCGCCGTCTCGGCCGCGCGAACGTCGTCAATGGTAGGAATGTGGAGGGGCATCGGCGAAGCCTTGATTTGATGCTTCAGGCTACCAGCGAGCCGTTGTGTAGCAAGTAGGTACGCCCAGAAAACGCTTCACGCCCCTGAGCCGAAAACTCAAGGGCGTGAAGGTTTGAACGCCAACAGCTAATTCGACCTAGAGCTGCCAGCGATCATCGGCGAGCCAGGAATTCAGCCGGTCGCCGAACCGACCGTGCTGATCCGTCGCCAGCGAATCGAGCAAGTCCTCTTCCATGCCGTGCCTGGCGAGGTCCAAGTGTTGCAACACGCTGCGAATCGCTCCGCCGAGGAGACAGCCGCGCGGCGAGTCGTTCTCATCCTGCACCACGGCGGGGGGGTTGGGGGCTGCGTTGACATAAATGGTCACTGCCGCCAGGGCACTATGCACTTCACCGTCGAAGGTGCGATAGAGGAAGGAATCCCGCCCCTGAAAGCCGGCAGCCGGCGTGTAGAGGAACGAACCATCCCCGTTGAGCATAAGCGTTCCATTTTGCGGTCCGCCGAACAACACCACTGTTTGCGGATCGCCGTCCGGATCGGAATCATTGCCGAGCAGTCCCGGCGAGGAAATCTCAAGCGGCACATCGGTCGTGGTGGTGTATTGGTCGTTGACCGCTAGGGGCCGGTGGTTTGCCGCCGAACCGACGTTGATGGTCACGGTGGTGATTTCGCTGAGACCAATGCCGTCGGATGCCTGGTACGTGAAGGAGTCAGCACCGGTGAAGCCAAGCTCCCCTTGATAGTCGAAGGAGCCGTCTTCGTGGAGCGTAACCGTGCCATGAGCCGCTCCTCCGACGAGCACCGCCGTGAGCGGGTCGCCATCGGCGTCGGTATCGTTCGCCAGCACCCCTTCACTGGCGGAAACGCCGAGCAGAGTCTCCGCCGTGGCCACATAGCCGTCGTCGTTGGCGGCTGGGTTGTGGTTCTCGTTCGTATTCTGAACAGCAATCGTGACGGTGGCGAGATTGCCCGACAACTTGCCGTCGCTAGCGGTGTAAGTGAAGGTGTCGGTCCCCGCAAAGTCCGCTGCCGGCGTGTAGCTGAACGAGCCGTCCTCTTGGAGCATCAGTATTCCCTGGGTTGGTCCGCTGGCCAGCAAGGCCGTAAGCACGTCGCTATCCGCGTCCGTGTCATTTTCCAGCAATCCGGGTGCCTCCAACGTAAGGGTGCTCCCGGCAGCGACCGTGAAGGTGTCGTCCAGACTGACCGGGGGAACATTCTCGCCACCCGCTTCGCTGCCGGCAAGCAAGTTGACCGTGGCCACGTTGCTGTTGGACAGACCGTCGCTGAGCTGGTATTTGAATGAGTCCGCCCCCACATAGCCGGCGTCAGCAATGTAGGAGAACGAACCGTCGCTGCTCAGCGACAGCGACCCGTGCTGGGGACCCCACAGGAGAGTCGGCGAGAGGGCATCACCATCAATATCGGAATCGTTGGCGAGAATTCCCTCGGCTGCATTGACGCTCGTGCTTCCACTCGCATCGATGCCATAGTTATCATGAATGGCGAGCGGCGCATCATTGAGAGCTTCGACGACGATAGTCGCCGTCAGAACCGGCCCGGCTTCCACGCCGTTGTTCGCCACATACGTAAAGGAGTCGGTCCCATGGTAATTCAGGCTCGGCGAGTACGAGAACGATCCATCGGGACTGAGTGTCAGGGTTCCGTTTGCCGGGCCGCTGACCAACTCCGCGGTCAACAGCAGAGCCTGCGGATCAAAATCGTTGGCCAACACCCCCATTTCGGCAGTGGCGATCAACGTGACATCCTCGCCCGTGCTATACGCGTCTTGATGGGACAAGGGAGCATCGGGAACCGAGTTCACGGTGATGCTGACGGTGGTTTCGCCGCTGGTCAGCGAACCATCGCTCGCCTGGTAGGTGAACGAATCGCTGCCATTGAAATTCGCGCTGGGCGAATAGATGAACGAGCCGTCGGCCGCCAGCGAAACCGTTCCGTGAGCCGGTTCGCTCACCAAGATGGACGAGAGAGTGTCGCCATCGACATCACTGTCGTTGGCCAGCAATCCCGGTGCGCTGATCGTCAGCGGAGCATCCTCATTTGTTGCAAAAGTATCCGCCGTTGCCAGCGGGGCGTCATTGACGGGATTGACCGTGATCGTAACGGTGGCCTCGTTGCTGGCGAGAGAGCCGTCGCTGGCCGTGTATACAAACGAGTCGCTGCCGTGGAAATTCGCCTCTGGCGAGTAGTTGAACGAACCGTCGGTGTTCAGAGTCATTGTGCCATGTGCCGGCCCGATCACCAATTCCGCGAGGAGCGAGTCTCCATCAACATCACTGTCATTGGCCAACACGCTGCCTGCGACATCGACGACGAGAGGAGTGTCCTCATCCGTTGCGAAAGCGTCGGCCGTCGCAATCGGGGCATCGTTCACGGCGTTCACGTTGATCGTAACCGTGGCCACGTCACTTTCCAGTGCTCCGTCGCTGACCGTGTAGCTGAAGCCGTCCACACCGTAGAAGTTCGCAGCCGGCGTGTAACTGAAGGAGCCGTCCTCGTTCAGGGTTACGACACCATGCACGGGGCCGCTGACCATCGTGGCGATGAGGCTGCTGCTGTCCGGGTCGCTGTCATTGGCCAGCAGTCCCGCCGCGGTATCGATGGTGAGGGGAGAATCCTCGTCCGTGGTGTACTCGTCGTTTGCCGCCAGCGGCCCATCATTGATGCCGCTGACGTTCAGCGTGACGCTGGCCACGTCGCTATCGGTCGTGCCATCGCTCACCACGTAACTGAAGCCGTCTACGCCGTTGAAGTCGGCAACCGGTGTATAGTCGAACGAGCCGTCCGCGTTGAGCGTCAGCGTGCCATGTGCCGGACCGCTCACGAGCGACGCGATGAGGCTGTCTCCGTCGGTGTCCGTGTCGTTTCCAATCAACCCGGCTGCCGCATCAATGGTCAGCGGGGTGTCTTCCTGGGTCGAGTATTCGTCGTTCACCGCGACTGGACCGTCGTTAACGGAATTCACTTCCAGCGTGACCGTGGCCACGCCGCTCAGCGAAGTGCCGTCGCTCACCAGGTAGCTGAATCCATCGACGCCGTGGAAATTCTCGGCGGGCGTGTAAGTAAACGAGCCATCGGGGGCGAGAATCAGCGAGCCGTGGATGGGTCCGCTGATGAGCGTCGCCGCCAGCGGATCGCTGTCGGCATCGCTGTCGTTGGCCATCACGCCGGGATCGGAGATCACCAAGGAAGTGTCTTCGTCCAGACTGTACACGTCATTGTTGGCGATGGGGGGACTCCCCTGTTCCACATGAAGTGTCACCGCGGCGAGCAAGCTATGCCCCGTGTCGTCCCCCGCCGAGTACATGAAGCTGTCGATCCCCAAGAAGCCGGCTTCAGGCGTGTATTGGAAGCCGCCGGCGGCATCTAGCGCCAGCGTTCCATGGGCGGGACCGGAAAACAATGCCGCCGAGAGGACGTCGCCTTCGGCGTCGGTGTCGTTGGCCAGGATTCCCGGTGCGGAGACTTCGAACGTCTCGTCGGGAAGCAGTTGATAGGAATCGTTGAACGCGACCGGTGCTGCGCCGGTCAACACCATGCGGTGCTCCAGCCGTTCAATCCGCAGGAAGTTGCGGCGATTGGTGTACTGGCGGGCGCGGGTACGGGCTTTCTGAGACTTCTTCATACCAAGCTCCTTCTGATGTTGGCGACAAACGTCGCCGGTGAAGTACGAAGCCGCTCCGGCGCACGGAATCTGACGAGCCGGAAACGGCAAACAGGAATTGGCGCTGGCACACAGCGCTGGCGTTAGAGGACGAGCGTTCGACTGCCGGCCGAGTGGCCGAGAGCCGCCCATCACATCGTGCGAGCTGGCAACATCACCGCGTCTTCCAAATCCCTGAGCGGTGAATGAAGCGGCGCGTCTGATTCGCCGCTTGTTTTACTTTCATCCTCCCCAGGATGATTCTCGTGGTGTGTCGTTATACGAAGCCCATGGCAATTGTTCAACAAGCTATCGCGCGGATTTCCAAAAATATTTTTTCCAGCGCCTGGGGTCCGCGCCGAAAAAACGGTGCCACCAGGTGATCTGCGATGGAGGAATAGTCTTGAAGCTCATGGGCCGCAAGAAGATGCGGTCAAAAGATTTTTTTCGGCACAAGAATTTGTGCCGACAATGGCACCATGCTTTGCTGGCGCTGGTGCGGCAGCAAGAGGATGCTGCAGGAGCACCAAATTTACTCATGCTTCTGTATCGACGTCGTCAACACGGTCATTTCTTCTTCGCCGCAGGCTGTTTGTTTGCCGCCGATGTTGTCGTCTCGGACGAACTGCGCGCCGGTGTCGGCTCCTTTCCCTCATCCTGCGTCGTTGGAGTTTCGAGCAACAGCAGACCCGAAACAAGTTCGCGGTCCAGGGAAGGAAAGCGTTCCAGGAGCTTGGACTCGAGGGTGAGGACGACGGAAGCACGCCGGTTCTGGGCGTCGGTGAGATGGTAATAGAACCATTGGATTGGAATCTCGGAAGCGGAGCCGGCGACCGTGACGCGGAGGATTTTTCCGTCATCTTTGGTTGTTTCCTGGGCCGCCTCCAGAACCTGTCCGGAGTTTTTGGTCAGCGTCGTTTCTACGCTCTTTTGAAAGGCCGATAGTGTGAGCGGCTTGTCTTTGGGGAGCGACGGGAGGCGGTTGATATTGCACTGGGCGATCAAATCGCCTCGGTCGATGAAGCGAAGGATGGCAATATCCATCCGGTCCACCATCACTCGCCAGCGTCGATCGTGAGCCAGGTTGATGCCGGCCCTTTCCGCCTGAAATTCAATCAGGGTCTGTTCCGGCTTGGCCTCCAACGGCATTTTGGAAAGGGCGTCGTTGGCAAGTTCAGGGGTCAACGAAGTCGGCTCAGCGACGGTGCGGACGCGGATGGTGGCGTCGTAGCCCGGCTGGGCGTGGCCGATAGCTCGCTTCTCCTGGTATTCCATGGCGAGCCAAGTGACAGCCCCCTCTTTCAAGTCGAAGTTGGCCTTGGCATGCAGGTCAATCTCTGAGGAAACGCCGCCGACCGCGCCAGTGACTTTGCCCTCCAGCGAGAAAATGGCGAGCGAGTCTTCCACCTTCGTCAGCTTCGCGACAATTTCCTGCTCGCTGACCGCTTCCAAACCCAGCAAGCGGGCGACGGTCTGGTTGTTGAGCTTCCACTCGTCGCCAATGGCAATTGCCTTTGCCGGCAGAATCGCGGCCAAGACCGTGCTGGAGCCGGGGGCATCGACGAGTTCCAGCTCCTCGCGGGTGAGCGGACCGATCGGAGAGAAGAGCGTCGCGTCTTCCCCACGGTGCTGGATCACAAACAGTCGCCGCTCGTTGCGGAGAGATTGCTTCATTTCCGTGTTCTTGATCTGGATTTTCGCTTCGGCAACGCCGTAGTGCCTGGCAGCCTTCAGCGTGCCGTCGGACTTGATGGCGAGAAACCGCTCGGTGTATTGCAGATCGGCCTGCACCAGCATGGGCACCGTCGTGACTTCCTTGCCGTCAGGGTTGAGCCTGAGATCCCCCTTCACTTCCACAGCCGTGCGAACCGTTTGCGACTGGCCAGGTTTGACGGTGGAAGTGAGGTCGTAGGTCTCGGCAGCGGACGCGAGGGCCACAGTGAGAGCGGTGATAACAACCAACACTAACCCGAAGCGCAAGCGAGGGAGCGACGTGCAATACCCTCGCTTGCGCGTCGGGCTTGTGAAAGCGGCAAACCCCAAGCAAATCGCCCGAAAATCGAACAACATAGCAGTCCTTAGCCGCACCAGGGGGGTGTCAAGAAAGTAGGTAGTGACGTTTCCCAATCCGGCACCCGGGCCGTCTCATTCCGATACTTCTTTGTAAAATCGACCAACAAAGCGGCTGCGGTTGAACTTCCAGAAACAAAGTGCCACAAACTTCCCATCTAGATTACGGCGGCAGAAAATCGAGAATCTTTCGCGGATTTGGCACCATTTCCAAACGCCAATGCGTAGCACTACCGATGTCGCAAGTAAAGTGCTAGCAATTACTTGCGCATTTGGCTATAAATCTGCTGAGTCCAAGGAAAGGCTTTTAGCAATGGCCGAATTGGCAGTGGAGCCCAGTAGCGCGAACCTGCTGTGGACCCCCTAAGTCCATATTCGATAGCCGAGGGGAGATTGTGAATTTCCGTTCAGAGGGGAGTGGCACGAAATCTGCATTGAAACGAGGGTTAACTCCAAAGCCTGCCAACGGTTACAAGCACGTTACTTAGTTGGACGTCGAACAGCCAAGAAGCAATAAACGTACTCAGGGGAGCGAACAGATTTAAGCACCACGAGATGGAGGAACAGCCAGCATTTGACGACAGATGCCTTCCCCAGGATGCCGCCTTGCCGGGCGATGGGAGTCGCAGGGAACACCGGCCAGACGAATGAAAAAGAGAAGGGCAAGAACATGAATACGGCATATCTCAATTCGACACTTAGGCAACTGCGCGACCAGCAGGTCCGCTTTGCGCCTCGCGATAAAAAACTCGAGCAGGTCAACCGGGCCGAAAAGCTCTTGGCGGAGCTCGATCCCAAGCGGGACTACACCTACGAGTATCTTTGCTACCGCATCACCGACTATCGGCCCGAGGCTTCCCCCAAGCTGACGATGCGTGGGGAAGAGGCCCAGCACGACCTCCGCTTATTCGTCGAGGACGTGTCTGAATCGGCTGAAGTGCGCGCGGAAGAAGCGGGCGAGCAAGTCCACACCGTGGAAGAGCTCAGCAAAATGTTCAACGTCTCCACCAAGACGATCTCTCGTTGGCGGGAGCAGGGTCTGGTGAGCCGCCGCTTTATCTTTGACGGCCGCCGCAAGCGGGTCGGCTTTTTGCACAGCAGCGTCAACCGTTTTGTGAAGCAGAACAAACAGCGAGTCCAGCGCGGAACAGGATTCAGCCAGGTCTCCGATGAGGAAAAAGGGGACATGGTCGACCGGGCTCGGCGGATGGCTCAAGCCGGCGGTTGCCCCAGCGAAATTGCCCGTCGCGTCGCCCGGCATTTGAACCGGAGCGTGGAGACTGTCCGCTATACGTTGCGGCAATTCGACAAAGAAAACCCCACGCTGGCGGTCTTTCCGGACATGACCGGCGTCCTTACCGACGACGCCAAGCGGCGGATTTATCAGCAGTTTCGCCGCGGCGAATCGGTGGAAGTGCTGGCTCGGCGTCATTGCCGCACCCGGACCACGGTTTACCGCATCGTGAATGAATTGCGGGCCAGGCAGATTATGGAGCTGCCGCTAGACTTCATCCCCAATGACAGCTTCAGCAAGGCGAACATCGAGAAGAAGATTCTCTCGCCGATGCCGGTGGTTGCCGCCTCCACCAAGAAAACCCGCGGTCCGGCCGGACTGCCGCCGTACCTGGCTTCGCTCTATGAAGTGCCGCTGTTGACTCGTGAGCAGGAATATCACCTGTTCCGCAAATTCAACTACCTCAAGTTCAGGGCCGGCAAGATTCGGGCCAAGATCGACCCGGCTCAGGCCCGCACTGCGGACATGAACGAGATTGAGCGGCTTTACGAGGAAGCTGTTCAAGTGAAGAACCAGATTGTGCAGGCCAACCTGCGGCTGGTGGTTTCCATCGCCAAACGGCACATCAACGGTTCGGAGGATTTCTTCGGTCTGGTCAGCGACGGCAATATGTCGCTCATTCGGGCGGCCGAAAAGTTCGACTTCGCCCGCGGAAACAAGTTCAGCACTTATGCGAGCTGGGCGATTATGAAGAATTTTGCCCGGTCGATTCCCGAGGAGTTCAAGCAGCGGGACCGCTTCCGGGCCACCCCCGAAGAGCTGTTTACCGCTCACCAGGATGAGCGAACTGATCAAATCGGTCAGGAAGCCGCCCAGGCCCTCCGTGAGCGGCAGGTGGAGAAGATCCTCGCCAGCCTTGACGACCGGGAGAAACAGATCATCACCAGCCGCTTCGGCCTGGACCACACCGTGGAACCGCTAACACTGAAGGAAGTCGGCGGCGAAATGGGTGTAACCAAGGAGCGGATTCGCCAAATCGAATCCCGCGCCATGAACAAGCTCCGGCAGGCCGCGGCGGAAGAGCACATCGAGGTTCCGGAGTAATCCCATTTACCCCGTTTCCGTCGGTTTTTGTCTGAAAAAGAGGCCAAACGCTCAACGTCAAGTGCGGAATGTAAAGTTAGCCACTCGGCTTTCATGCGGGAAGCATTTGACACCGGGCATTTGGCCTCTTGGTTGTAAGTGAGGGTCATTTTCTGGCTCCCCTGAACCTCCCCGGCAATCGCCCCGTCTCTCCATCGGTCAGTGCCGCTTTTTTGGCCAGTCGCCTTGCGAAGAAGCCGTGAATCATTATATTTACTGGTTTTCCACGCGGCGCAAAAGAGAATGCATGCTCTGATGCCAGCGTAGCTCAATTGGTAGAG
>SXOA01000159.1 GCA_005778405.1 Planctomycetaceae bacterium | reverse complement strand
GCGGGATGAGGATGGAGAAGGCTCGCGGCCGCTGATTATCAAATAGTTCCAACGAGCCCCAAGCGTCAGCGCGGGGAGTCTTCTTCTCTTAAGCGAAGTGAAATCTCCCCGCGCTGACGCTTGGGGCTCGCTCAGGCTGACCTTGACCCCAATCGATTGCCGTAATACCTTCGCAGCCTCTACCCGCTATCATCCACTGGATAACCGCAAGGAAGCAGTTGCCCATGAGTCTCGCTGCTAGTTCCGCCCCCCCCTCCCCTGCCCCGACATCTGTGCCGCTCCTCGATGTCAATCGCGGCAACGCCCCGCTGCGGGACGAAATTGTCGCGGCGCTGGCCAAGGTGGTCGATTCGGGCAAGTTCCTGTTCGGCCCCGACGTTCAGCAGCTGGAAAAGTCGATGGCCGAGTGGTGTGGGACGCAGCACGCCGTCGCTTGTGCTTCGGGGAGTGATGCCCTGTCGCTGGCACTGATGGCCCTCGACATCGGCGAAGGGGATGAAGTCATCTGCCCGAGCTTCACGTTCTTCGCCACTGCCAGCGCTGTCTGGCGGCTCAACGCCAAGCCGGTGTTTGTGGACATCGATCCCCGCACGTTCAACATCGATCCCGCCAAGTTAGAAGATGCCATCACGCCGGCGACGAAGGCGATCATTCCGGTCCACCTGTTCGGGCAATGTGCCGACATGGACGCCATCGGCGACATCGCCCAGCGGCACAGCTTGTGGGTGATTGAAGACGCCGCCCAGGCCATCGGGGCCAAACACCGCGGCCGACTGGCCGGCGGGATTGGGCACATTGGATGCCTGAGCTTCTACCCAACTAAGAATCTCGGCGGCATGGGGGACGGCGGCATGCTGACCACGAACGACGCCCCGCTGGCCGAACGGCTCCGCCTGTTCGCCGCCCACGGCATGAGCCCCCGTTACTATCACAAGGTCATCGGCATCAACAGCCGGCTCGACACCCTGCAAGCTGCCGTGCTGAACGTCAAGCTCACTCGCCTGGCCCAGTGGACCGAGCAACGCCAAGCCCACGCCGCCCGCTACGACGAACTTCTTAGCTCCCGGTTCGGTTCACAACTCGGCCTGCCGCAAACAGACGCCTCCTGCCACCATGTCTGGAACCAATACACCATCCGCGTCACCAGTGGCCGCCGCGATGCCGTGAAGGCCCAGCTCGCCCAGGCCGGCATCGGCAGCGAAGTCTACTACCCCGTTCCCCTTCACCAGCAAGAATGCTTCCGCTCCCTCGGCTACGGCCCTGGCACCCTCCCCCACACCGAACGAGCTGCCGCTGAAGTCCTCAGCCTGCCGGTGTTTCCCGAGATGACCTCGGCGGAGCAGGATTTGGTGGTCGGGCGGCTGGGCGAGGCGATGGCGGCGACGCAGCGGAAAGCGGCGTGAGGACTAGTCCAGCAAATCGAGGGGAATCAGGTAGTCACGTGAAAAACACAATGACCACGTGATTTGCGCGGGCTGCACGAGAGAAGAACTGTTGCAGCCTTTGGAAATTTGGCAGTAAGTACTCGTTCAAAGCCGCTGCACCCTCCTGCATCCAAATGTCTGGATAGACTGAGTCAGCTTCCAATTCGGATGGATCATAAAGAGGACGGATTTGCTCTGGTGTGACTGTTTGAAGCCAACTGCTTAGTTCCGAGACCTCGTCTACGGAAAGAGATGATGCCGGACCGAGCGAGGCCTCAAGACTCCGCTCAATTGCGCCACCTCGCAGTGAGGGTGCCAAAGAACGCTCCATTACAAAACCAGCACCTGCCAGATTTTAGGACGGCGGTGCAGGAAGACGCGATAGAATCCAAACGATACCCTCACATGCCTTATCGATGTCGATGACCTCGCTGTCGGGAATACTTTGCGAGTAGAGATCACTGACCCAATCATCATTTGAGCGACAGTCGACAAGTGCTTCGGGACTGAGATGCGCGTAACTGGCTATGACACTCATAATGATCAAACCGCTCAGAATTCGCGGAAACTAATGCCGCAAATGTCCTTTCAAAACATCTCCGCCATTTCCCGTGCATGATAGCTGCTGCGGACGAAGGGGCCGCTGGCGACTTGCTTGAAGCCCAGCGACTTAGCCGCGCGGCCGAGGAAGGCGAACTCTTCGGGGGGGATGTAGCGAACGACGGGCAGATAGTGGTCCGCCATCGTGGCGCTCGGCATCAGGTATTGGCCGAGGGTGAGGAAATCGCAGCCGGCATCAAGCAAATCGGCGAGGACTTCGAAGACTTCTTCGTGCGTTTCCCCCAGGCCGAGCATCAGGCCACTCTTGGTTTTGATGGCGGGATTGAGCTGTTTGACGCGGCGAAGCAGGCCGAGCGTCCAGCGGTAGTCGCTCTTCGGTCCGCGGACCTTGCGATAGAGCCGCGGCATGGTTTCGGTGTTGTGGTTGAAGACTTCAGGAGCGGCTGCGATGACTCGGTCCAGGGCGGCCCGGTTCGTGATGAAGTCGGGTGTGAGAACTTCGACACTGGCCCCGGTTCGCTTCCGTACTGCCAACACCGACTGGTAGAAGTGTTCCGCACCGGCGTCGGGTAGGTCATCCCGCGTAACCGAAGTGATGACGACGTGCCTCAGCCCCAGGCGAAACGCCGCTTCCGCCACGCGCTCTGGCTCATCGGCGGAAAGGTCGTCCGGCCTTCCCCGCGAGACCGCACAAAAGCCGCAGGGCCGTGTGCAGACGTTGCCAAGGATCATGAACGTGGCGGTCTTTTGCGAGTAGCACTCCATCCGGTTGGGACACTTGGCGTTCTCGCATACCGTCTCCAGCTTCAGGTCTTCTAACACGTGAGAGGTAAAATGATTGACGTTCCCCTTGGGAACTTCCCGCTTCAGCCAGCGAGGAAGGCGGGGAGCGGCAGGAGAGTCGAGAATGGGAAGCTCGAGGGGCATGAGGGCATTTTAGCAGGTGGAGAGCGGGGGGAAAATGACGAAGCCCGAATGGCGAATCGCGAATGCGAATGCGAAGAGGTCGCCGTAATTCGCCATTCGCCATTCGAATTTCGTCATTACAGGGTTATGCGGTTGCCAGTTTTCGCCCATACTACCCTCATGCCCTCCGAAAAGAAAAAGCCCGATAAGAAAGCCGGCGAAAAGAAGAAAGAGCTGCCGGTCAAGCTGGTCTCTGACAATCGCAAAGCGAAGTTCAACTATGAGATCATGGACTCGCTGGAATGCGGCATTGTCCTGCTGGGGAGCGAAGTGAAATCTCTCCGCAACGGCAAGCTGTCGCTGGAGGAGTCTTACGCCCGCGTGAAGGATGGAGTGGTCTGGCTGGTGGGGGCGGACATCGCCGAGTATCCGCAGGCCACCATTTGGAACCATGCTCCCAAGCGGCCCCGCAAACTATTGATGAAACAGTCCGAGGTCCGCAAGTTCGCCGCCCTGGCACACGAGAAGGGGCTGACGCTGGTGCCGCTCAAGGTCTACTTCACCGAGCGGGGGATCGCCAAGGTGCTGCTGGGGCTCTGCCGCGGCAAGAAGATGCACGACAAGCGGGAGACAATGAAGCAGGCGGACGCGAAGCGGGATATTGCCAGGGCAATGAGGAGCAGGTAGCAAAGTGAGTGGTAAGTAGTGAGTGGTGAGTAGTGAAATCGGCAGTGCTCAAAGAACTCGCAGCCTCTAAACTCCGTATGTCCATTGTCGCCTGAACTCCGACTCCAACTCACCACTCACTCTTCCCCCCATGCTCGAGCTCTGCGATGTCAAGAAGTCCTACCAGGAGCCCGATGGAGGGACCTTGCCGATTCTTGATATTCCGCACTTCGCCGTGAAGGAGGGGGAACAGATGGTACTAGTCGGGCGCAGCGGCTGTGGGAAGACGACTCTGCTGCATACGATTGCGGGGATTAGCAAAGCGGACGCGGGGAAGATCCTAATTGATGGGGTCGATATTGCCGGCATGTCCGAAGCGGGAGTGGACCGCGTGCGGGCGGAGAAGCTGGGCTATGTTTTTCAGACGTTCAACCTGCTTCCTGGCTTCTCAGCCTTGGAAAACGTGATGCTGGGGATGACCTTCGCCCACGGACGAAAGGATCGCCAACGGGCCGAGCACCTGATCGCGCGCGTTGGTCTGGCTCACCGTAAAACCCACAAGCCGGCCGCCCTCTCCGTCGGCGAACAGCAGCGGGTGGCGGTGGCGCGGGCCCTCGCCAACAAGCCGAGCATCCTCCTGGCCGACGAGCCAACCGCGAACATCGATCCCCGCAACCAGCAAAACATCATCGACCTGATCCGCGAAACGTGCCGCGAAGAAGGTGTCTCCCTCGTCCTCGTCACCCACTCGACCGAAGTCGCCGGGCAGTTTGAGCGAGTGGATAAATTGGAGGAGATCAACAAAGTCAAATGACGAATGGCGAATGAAAGCCACGAGTCACTCATCCTTCCTCCATTCGTCATTCGCCATTCGAACTTCGCCATTCCTGCCCCCCCATGTATTTCCTCGACCTCCTCCAAATCGCCTTTCGCTCCATCCGCCAGCGGGGGATTGCGTCGCTGCTCACGATGTTCTCCATGTCACTGGGGGTGACGCTGGTCGTGGCGGTCCTTTCCATCCATGGCGTGGTCGATAAGAGTTTTCGCAACAACGCCAGCCTGGGGTACAACCTGATCATCGGTGGCAAAGGGGGCGGACAGGAACAGCTCACGCTCAGTACGGTCTACTACCTCTCGCAGCCGCTCTATCCGGTTTCCGGCAATTACTATCTGGAGTTCATGTCCCGCGAAGAGCGCGACAAGCAGATGGTTCACTCGTTCGCCCACCGCAGCCACGAGGCGAGCACCATCGTCCACGACATGCGGCAACTGACCTCGCTCGGCGGCCCGCTGGACCTGATGGCGGAGGACCTACTGGACCCCGTCGTGGAAAAGCAGGACGCCTTGCGGGCCGACTTGGATCGCCCAGGAAAGTATGCCCACCTGACGGAGTTTGCGATTCCGGTCTGCCTGGGAGATTACTACGATCGCTTCCGGGTTGTCGCGACCAACACCCAGTTGTTCGATACCCTGGTCTACGACATCGAGAACCAGAAAAAGTTCGAATTCGCCCAAGGACGCAACTTTCATCACCACGACAAAGTTCACACCTACTTTGAGGCGGTCGTCGGCTCGACGGTGGCCCGCGAATTAAATGTCAAGCTCGGGCATGAATTCTCTCCCAGCCACGGCTATCAGGGAGGTGGTGCACATGCCAGCACGTTCACGGTCGTGGGGATTCTCAAGCCTTCCGGCACTCCGAACGATCGGGCCGTTTTCATCAACATGGAGGGCTTTTATTTGATGGAGGGGCACTCGGAGCCGGTTGATGGCGCGGTTTCCGAAGAGGAGGTGCTCAAGGCCATCGACAAGCTACCGACACCCGAAGCGAAAGAAAAGGCGTGGCGAGAGCACGTCGCAGAGCGCGCTGCCCGCGAAACAGCTCCCAATCAGGAACCGCTCGCCGTCGAGCAGCGGGAGATCACCGCCCTGCTCCTCAAGACTCCGCGCAATGCCGCGATGGATTTGGATAAGGCTGTCAACAATGGCAAAGAGGCTCAGGCGGTGCTGCCCGTGGGCGTCATTACGAGAATGTTCGACTTTATCATCACGCCCATCCAGAGAATGCTGCTGGTGCTGACGACCATGATCTGCATCGTCAGCGGCGTGAGCATTCTGGTGAGCATTTACAACTCCATGAGCGAGCGCCGCCAGGAGATCGCCATCATGCGAGCGCTGGGAGCCGGACGCAGCACGGTGATGACCATCATTCTGCTGGAATCCACGCTGCTTTCGCTGGGGGGAGGATTCGCGGGCTGGCTGTTTGGTCATCTCCTGTGCCTGATTGCCAGCCCGATGATTGAAGAGCAGACCGGCGTAAGCGTCGGCCTCAATCTCTGGGGAGATCCCTTCTATGAACCGCTAAAATGGTTCGGTATTGACGGAAGCATTGCCGAACGCTTTGTCATTCCCATGGAATGGACGCTTGTTCCCGGCCTGGTGCTGCTCGCCATTGTCGTCGGCTTGTGGCCGGGAATGACAGCCTATCGGACAGACGTGGCGAAATCGCTGGGGAAGTAAGCCCCGCCGCTTACGCCGCTCGCTTCGCAGTGTTGCTCGCCGTCGCGAAAGCGGGCAGAGCCTGTTCACGAGGTTGCGGCAGTGCATACTCCAACTCCCACAGCCGTGATTGCTTGACGAACGTGACGAAGAAGGCCTGCAACATGCACATCTGCAAACCGACGAGGCCATCCATGAATCCGAGCCGCAGAACGTAGAGCCAAAAGAAGCGCAGGAACGGCGACACGAACATTCCGAAACTGGTCACCCGCTTGCCGGCATCCCAGCGATCGAGCGCCATCAGCCGCGTGTACTTCACTTGCTTCTCAAAATACTGGTCGAGCGTCCAATAGGTGTAATGGAGCAGAGGCTGGGAGAGAACGGCGTCGTGGCCGGGGCGGACTTCAATTTCTTCATGTACTCGGCAATCGCCATAGCGGCAAACGTCCCGCCGCAGCAGGCGAAAGAGCTTGCTCGTGTCGCAGCCGGAGTGCTTGATCTCGTGCCCCAGGAAGAAATTGCGGCGGCGAATCCAATAACCGTCGATCTCGTCGCTCACGGTCGCAAGCTTCTGGCGGATTTCCGTGGCCAGTTCGGAAGTGACCCGCTCGTCCGCATCCAACACAAGCACCCACGGGTGTTTCGCCTGCGGGATCGCCCAATTCTTGAAGTCGCTATAGCCGATGAACTCCCGCTCAATCACGCGGCAACCGCCGACATCGGCGACGACGTCGAGCGTCCGATCCGTGGAAAGGGAATCGGCGACGAGCACCTCGTCCGCCACGAGCCGGGCCGACTCGATGCAAGCGCGAATGTTGTCCTGCTCATTCTTGCAGGGGATCAGTACGGTGAGCCGAACTGGCATGGCTGTCCTCGGGAAATAGTAGGGGTGAAATAGACAAACCGGCTCCATGCCGCAAGACGTATTTCTTCAGAAACTTGCCAGAAAACCGGCCCAATCCGCCCTTGCTCCTCGGCGGTCCTTGCGATACTCTCCCCCCTCTTCTCTACCACAGTTTTCACTGGCGACAGAATCCACGCGGCCGCCGTCGGCGCGCGTTTGTAAACATGGGACGCCTGGCACGCTGGCAAGACCTGATCCTTCCTATCGGCCTGATTACCAGCATCCTGGTAATTCTGGTGCCGCTGCCGCCGTATCTGCTGGACGTGCTGCTAGCTGCGAACATCACGATCTCGGTCATCGTGCTGCTCACGACGATCTATGTCCGCACACCGCTGGAATTCAACATCTTCCCCTCGCTCCTGCTCGCGACCACGCTGGCCCGCCTGGTGCTCAACGTGGCTTCGACACGCCTGATTCTGACGCACGGCGGCAAGGATGGGCTGTATGCGGCCGGCGGGGTGATCAAGAGCTTCGGCGAGTTCGTGGCGGGCGACCAGGTCGTGGTGGGGATCATCATCTTTGTCATCATCATCGTGATTCAGTTTGTGGTGATCACCAAAGGTGCGACACGCATCAGCGAAGTCGCCGCCCGCTTTGCCTTGGACGGCATGCCCGGCCGCCAGATGGCGATTGACGCCGACCTCAATGCCGGCATCATCGACGAAAAGGAAGCTCAGCGCCGCCGCGAGGAAATCACCCAGCAAGCCGACTTCTACGGAGCGATGGACGGGGCCAGCAAAGTCGTCCGGGGCGATGCCATCGCCGGCATCATCATC
>SXOA01000158.1 GCA_005778405.1 Planctomycetaceae bacterium | reverse complement strand
CGCCAGGCCATCACCCGGGCCATCGCCGACCAAAGCCGCACCATCCGCGTGCCGGTGCACATGATCGACACGATGAGCAAGGTCCGCAATGTCAGCCGCGAGCTGGTTCAAGAGCTCGGCCGCGAGCCGACGCCGGAAGAGACCGCCAAACGGGCCGGCCTGTCGCTCGACGACGCTCGCTGCATCATCAAAATGTCTCGCCAGCCCCTCTCGCTCGACCAGCCGGTCGGCGACCACGACGACAGCTACTTCGGCGAGTTCGTGGCGGACCACCGGGACGACGACCCGCTCTACGACACCCACCAGCAAGCCCTCAAAGGTCGCATCGAAGAGGCCATGCAAGGTCTCAACTACCGCGAACGCGAAATCCTCCGCCTCCGCTACGGCCTCACCGACGGTTACGCCTACACGCTTGAGGAAGTCGGCAAGATCTTCTCGGTCACCCGCGAACGGGTCCGGCAGATTGAAACCAAAGCCGTCCGCAAACTCCAGCAGCCCTACCGCAACAAGTCGCTTGTCAGCTTCGTCGACGGAGTGGACATGCCGATCATTGATGGTGCTCCGGTGGATTCGCATTAGGGACATAGGGTTGCTCTCCAATCGCCCGGTTTTGACATTCTCGTCAAACGGGCTCGGCGGCAACTATTTGGCCCTCACATCCGCCTCCCGACACGACTACCATCAACAATTGGGGCGAGGCACTGGGGCGAACCTGACCTTACGGGCCACAAACAGTGTGAGCCGGAGCTTATGACCGCAGACAAAGCGATCGACCTCTACGAAAAGCTGGTGGCCACCAATCCGAGCGTCCAGCGCAAGGGCGCGACCATGCCGTACACGTCGCTGAACGGCCATATGTTCAGCTTCCTCACCCCGGAGGGAAAATTGGCGCTGCGACTGCCGGAAGTGGAGCGGGAAGCGTTCCTTAAGAAGTACAAGGCGGAGCTTTGCCAGCAACATGGCATCGTTATGAAGGAGTACGTTCTGATACCGGATGCGCTGCTCAAAAAGACGCACGAACTCCAGCCTTTCTTCGCCCTCAGTATCGCTTATGTAGCTTCCCTTAAGCCGAAGCCTGCATCGAAGCCGGCGAAGAAGAAAGCGGCTGCGAAGAAGCGGCGCACGTAGTGACTTGCCAGGTTGGCGAGAAAACCCTCCTCAGGCACTCGCCCCAAGGGTACTTTATGAGAGAATCGAGCACTGGCATTTCGCCAGTCCGAGTTATTTTCTCCGCTTGCGCCCCACTTCAGCGCGATGAAATCTCCTCGCCCAAAGTCGTCACGTTCCTCTCGTTCCCCGGCCCGGCCGCGGCTGCTGCGAATGATGATTTGTCTGACGGTCGGGCTGGTGCTGGGGGGAGTGTTGGCGGCTGTTTATGCTCCCGGATTGTGGAAGAAGAAGGGTGACGAGAAGCCCGCAGTGCCTCCGCAGATTCAACAGCCGGAAGTGACAGGGAAAGAAGGAAAGCCGCCTGTTACCCCCGCGGCGAGTCCCTACAAGAATACGGAGCCGGGCGTACAGTATGTCGGCTCAAAGGCCTGCATCGGTTGCCATGAGGGGGAGCACGAGTCGTATCAACATACTGGAATGGCCCAATCGATGGCGGCAGTGGACCTGGCCCGCGAGCCGCCGGATGGTTCGTTTGACCATGCCCCTTCGAAGTCTCGCTACGAGGTCCGACGCAAAGATGGGCAGATGTGGCACCGCGAACTGCTGCTGACCGAGGGGCAGGAGCCGTTGTTGCTGCAGGAATATCCCGTCACGTATGTCACCGGGTCGGGGAGGCACTCGCTGACCTATGTCGTGGAAGATGGCGGCTTCATGGCGGAGTCCCCCATCACCTGGTACACATCTCGCAAGGCCTGGGGAATGTCTCCCGGCTACGACCGGGCCCAGCATTCCGGCTTCGAGCGGGAGATTGGCGAGACCTGCCTGGTCTGCCACGCTGGGCAGATTAAAGCGGAGGGGAAAAGCCTGCACCGCATGCAAATCACCGAGGCCGCCGTCGGCTGCGAACAGTGTCACGGCCCGGGGGAACTGCATGTGAAACGTCAAGATCAGAGTGCCAAACAGACGCCGGGTTCGGCCGAGGATGAGATCGACCACACCATCGTCAACCCGTCTCGGCTGACGCGGGAACTTTCCGAGGCAGTTTGCCAGCAATGCCATTTGCGCGGCAGTGCCACGACGATTGCGCAGGGAAAGACTCCGTTTGATTTTCGCCCCGGCCTGCCTCTGGGAAAATTCGTGCAGCATTATGAACTGGAGACTCCCAGCACCGAGATGTCCGTCGTCGGCCATGTGGAGCAAATGCACCTGAGCCAGTGTTATCAGAAAACCCAGACGTTTTCCTGTCTCACCTGCCACGGTCCGCATGGGGAGCCCAAGGGAGAGGCGCTCACTAAACACTACGTGCAGGTCTGCACCAGTTGCCACCAGCCGGCGGCGTGCAAGGTCAGCCCGGTGTTGCGGCAGAAGGAAAACCCCGAAAACAACTGCGTCGCTTGCCACATGCCGCAGACGCCGACCGACATTCCGCACCTGGCCTTCACGCATCACCGGGTCGGAATTCATGTGGCTCCCACGAAGGGCCAAACGAAAGATGAACCTTCGGCCGTCCCCCCTTCGTTGCGGCCGATGTTTGACCTGTCTCTCCTGAGCGAAAACGAGCAGAAGCGTTCCCTGGGCTTGGCATTTCTGGAATTCGCGAACAAGGACGCCGACGTAGCCCATCGCCCCCTGTACAAGCGGCAGGCACTTGCCCTCTTGACCGAACTGCGCGCGTCTGGCGGCGTGGATGGAACCGTTGATGCCTGGCTGGCCCGCTTGCGGTTTGAACTGGGAATGCCGGGCGTGCAGCCCTTTGTGCAGTCGGCGCTCGCCGACCCACAACTGACCGGGCAGGACTTGTGCAACGCCTTGTTCCTGCAAGCGGACGGACAGTTTCAGCAGAAGCGATTTCAGCAAGCCATTCAGACGCTGGAGCAACTCGCCAAGCTCCGCCGCAACAGTGTGCAGTGGCTCCTGATGGCCCAGTGCCAAAAAGAGCTTGGAAACGAAGCCGCCATGGAGCAAGCCTTGCTCCAAGCGGTCCATATCAACCCACGGCTCGCCAACGTCCAGCAGAAGCTGGCCGAAATCTACCGGCTGCGGGGGAACGAGACGAAAGCCCGCTATCACGAAGCGCGGGCCGTGGAGTGAAAAGCCCGCTAGAACTCAATGCTCTTGACCGTGCCGCAGGACCTCAGCGCGCCGGCCAGACAGCCTTGGGCAGCAGCGATCAATTCCTGTGGGGGAAAGTTGCGGGGCGGCAGCGTCAGCGTCGCCAATCCGGCGCAAAGCGTCCAGCCTTCAGCGAGTCCTCGGTCTGCCGCCGAGGCGATGTCATGCGCCTGGCGAAGGACATGTCGGGCCAACTCGTAGGCTTCTCTGCGATTGCAGCTCTCCCATAGGAAGCCGAAGGTGTTCCGCGGCAATGCCAGAGTGGTGCCGCGATCTTGCGACCAGGCATTCAGCTTCTTCAGGAGCCCCTGAGGAGCTGGATATTCACCCTCGCCCCCTTCTCGCCCCATCGCTCCGTGGGCCTGGAGCAAGACCAGACTCAGGCTCCGCTGCAGACCCCGGCAGCGTGCGATGGCGGCGGAAACTTCACTTAGTAGCGGCTCATCATTGGCCAGGGAACTGTGCTCAAGAATCGTTGGCGCTTCCCAAGTCCGCTGCCCCAGTCGTGGCCGCTCCGCCGGATGCATCACCTGTCGGCCGGTTGATTGCGTCATCTGGCGGCGGGCGGCAGCTTGCAACTCGGTTTGCAATTCCGTCATGTCTGCCAGGAGTGTCTGCTCATTGGCCCCTTCGAGCATTTGGGCGGTGGTTTCCGCCAGTCGGGCATGTGCGGTCTCCGAAAGTTCGGCGCGGGAGGGCAACTCGCGAGACAGAATGCGGGCCAGCTCTTCTGCCCGCTGGGTCAGCACGTCGAGAATCTCCTGCACTTGCTCGGCCGAAAGCCCCAACTCGCTCTGGGCGATTGTATTCAAGCTGCTCAGTCCCTCGCCGTTTCTCTCTATCACGTTGGCCATCTGCTCCGAGACCTTGAGCGCGCGGACCAGGTGCCGGTCCGGAGAACTGTCCTCGGGCGAGCTGCTACTGGCAACAATGGCGACGAACGACGGGGGCATTCCCCACTGTGTGAGCAGCCGGGCCGAGAGATCGACGTGGTCAAAGCCCAGCGCCAGCCACTCCGCCTCCCGCAATGGCCGCTGTTCCCGGCGAACCTGGCTACGAAAACGGACATAGCTAGGTCCGAGCTGCTGGATCAGCACCAGTTCCCCAACATCCTGCAAGAGCCCTGCCGTAAACGCTTCTTCACCTCGGGCGGGAAAGAGTCGCCGGCTGATCTCCCGGCAACCGGCAGCTTTCAAGAGCGTATGCCGCCAGTATCCCGTGAGCACCTCGTTTTCCAGGTCCGCCTCCAGTTCATGGGGGAGCGAGAAGCCCAGGACCAGCATTTTAAGCGGTTTGACCCCCAACACGGCCAGCGCCTGGCCAAGGTCGGTCACCTTCCGGCTGAGTCCGAACAGCGAGCTGTTGACCACCTTGAGGATTCGCGTCGTCAGCGCCGGGTCGTTTTCGAGGCAGGCCTTGAGCGCCGACCGGTCCACTTCGCCGCTGCCGGTCAACTGCAGCACCTCAGCCGCCACCGACGGGAGCGAATACAGGTGCGCGGCCTGCGTGGCCAGATGATCCAGCATGCACGCGGCGGAGTCTGGAGGGGCGGTCGATGCGGCAGCAAGCGGGGAGGCTTCCATGCGCAATTGTAGCTTGCAACTACGATCCGACGGCGGCATTAATCTTTGTCGACGAGTCCTGAAAACTCGTCAAGGTTGCCTGGCCAGCAGAGGTAATCCCCACCAAGGCGGCTCCGACAATCAAGGCTAACATGACGGCATATTCGACAGCGGTTGGGCCATCCTCGTCGGCAATCAATCGAAGAAGATGTTTCATAGAGCCCTCACGAATGCGTAGGGCCGCTCAGTTCACTGCTAGTGGAAGTAGCGGCCCCGGTCCACAAAAGACGGCATGGGCCTCCCAAACGAGCAGCGCTGGACGCAACGTAAACCTACGTTGCGGAACTCGCGTTGGCAAGAAAACCGCAGCCGCAAAGGAGCAATGCCCTTCCGTTGGCTATTAATAACTGGGCCGCGAGATGCGCAGCTGCGAAGTCCGCGCTGCCGCTGGTTGGTGGGCTCCGGGAGTGGCCCGACTGGTCTTCGGCGTAGGAATGGCTTCCGGGGCGGGACGAGCAGCCGGAGCCGGCTCCAGATAGGGCACCAGTGGCTCATCGCAGACGCCCCCGCGGGTCGCCCGCCGTTGCCAGGGCTGGGATCGCAAACGGGGATCCGGACAACCCTCATAGGCGTGATAACCGTCGCTCCAACCCAGGCCCAAATTGCGGCCGAGTTCATTCACCCAGGCGGCGGAGACGGGCGCGGACCCCGCGAGCGTGATGGCCAGCAAGGCGAAAGCGAAAAGTCGGGTAACGCGCATGACAATCCTCCCTGAAATGCAGTCCTTCAGGATGATATCGAACACTCCGCCCGACAAGACGCACTTGTCCACGGAAGGGCCGTCTGTGACGGTTATTACAAATGATTCTTGTCCCCACGCGGAACGTGGGGACAAGGACCTATTTCTTCCACAACTGCCGCTCCAACTTCGGAAAAATCTTCAGAGCGTTGTCCCGCAGGATTTGCTGGCCGATGTGCAGAGCCTGCTCTTCGCGGAGCTCGCCACGTTCTACTTTTTCGGCCAGGGCTTCACAGACGCATTGCCGGGTCCAGACGGTGGCCGCGTAAATCCCTTCGGCTTGCACGGTGTCGGCCCCCCACATGATGCGGTCGCTGGGCATCACCTCCAGCCATTCCTGGTAGGCCCGTTTGGCCATCGTGTAGGAAAGCTGCGGCAGCCAGACGGAATCGACCCAGACGTTGCGGTACTTCATGGCGATGACCCCCGTTTCGCCAACCCAGGGAAAGCCGCCGTGGAACAGGATGAACTTCGTTTTGGGGTTGGCCGCGATCAGGTCCACCAACAGCATGGGATTCGAGCCCTGAATGCGAGCCTGGCCGGTGTGAATCTGAAACGGCAGGTCATATTTCGCCGACAGCTCGCACAGCCGCCACAGGATGAAATCCTGAAAGTCCTTCAATTCCTCGGGCTTCAACTCGCTCTTCGGCCGACCGAAGGCTCTCTCGGCCCGCTCCTTGGAGACGTTCTGAAAATCCAGCGTCCGCTGGTAGGCGAGCGTTGTCTTCAGGCAGACCGCGTCGGAGGCGACGGCTTTCTGGAAGACGAGGTCAATCGTTGCCAGATAGTCGTCGAGCGACTTCACTTCCTTGCCGGACTGTTTGGCGAAGTCATACGGGCTGTCGAGCGAGCTGGTGAACGACCCCGGGTGATGGCCATCGACCATTGTGGTGACGTTGAGGATGGGAACTGCGAATCGGTACGGCCGGTCGAACTTGAAACGGGCCCAGTAGGGGTCGATCAGCATCAATTCAATGTTTGCCCGTTCGGTGACGACGTGGTTCAGCCACTTATCACTCTTGTCGTTCTCGAAGATCCGCCGATTGAGATCGCTCGCCTGTTCCAGCGTCATCGTCTCGAAATCCACACCGTAGAGGTCCGTGAACGCGGGCAGGACGTAGCGGTAAAAACTCGTCGCCCGTGCGTCCTTGAAATCGTGCTGCCCCTTCTCCCACCAGGCCTCGAACGGCTTTCCTTCCGGCCAGGGTGATAGCGGATTGATCCAGGGATAATAACTCCCTTGCCAGATCGAATGGAGCGTCATCCCCTTCCCCTTGTCCGTCACATCCCGGCCCGGAATTTCCTCGAACGGCCGCAGGTGGTCGTGCGTATCAATGGCGGGAACGGCGTCGAGGTTTTTCCGAATCCGCTTGTAGAGGTCGGTCTTCTTGATGTCGTCGGCTGGGGCCGCGGAAGCAAAAGCCAGCAGCAGGGCGAGTGCGGCACCCGTCGCGCCGCGTGGAAATGAGTTCATAAGGCCTCCTTTATTAGATGGGCATTCTACTCCCGCTCGATAGCCGCCTGCTATATTGTCCCTGGCGGCAGGATGCTCCGTGAACAGGACAGCCGCAGGGACCAACAGAGGCAAAGAGTTCGGTGTATTACTATCTGCTGATGACGACGGGGGCCCGGGCGGGAACTCATTTTCTCCTCAAGCCCGAGGTGCATACCCGCATCGGCCGCGGACTGGAATGCGATTTCGTCCTCTCGGACCCCCTGTCGTCCCGCGTTCATGCCACGGTCGTCTGCGTGGACGGCGAGTACTGGGTCCGCGACGCCGGCAGCCGCAATGGTTCGTTCGTGAACGGGCAAAAGATCGACGAAGCCCGCCTGACGGAAGGGGACTTTCTGAGAGTGGGTTCCAGCGAGTTCACTTTCCATCAGTCCGCAGAATTGCCGGTGGATCGTTCGCGGGTGGAACACACGCAGACCATTTTCCACGACCGCATTGTGCTCGGACGCGATACCGGCCCGGTCTCCGTCGGCTCGCTGCAAAACTCACAGTCCGGTCAGGATCTGCTCACCCTTCATAAGCTCAGTATCCAATTGCTGGGCTGCACCGACCCCGATGAAGTCATCCGCATCTCGCTGGAGCTGCTTCACCAGCGGACGCAGGCTTCCATTGTGGGCTTTCTCTGGATGAGCGACGACGGCCAGCTCAAGCCCAAGATGCTGGTTCCCGAAGGAGCCACCTCGGCGGTGCGGCTCAGCCAGTCGCTGACGGAAATGGTCGTCAGCCAGGCCAAAGCCGTCTGGGTGAACAACCAGCGGCCGGAGGGGGGAACGACCGTCCTGCAGCACTATGCCGACGCCCTCTGCGTACCGCTTTTGGACGAAGGGAAGACGATCGGGGCGATTCATCTGTACCTGGAAAAGGGACGCTTCCGCCAGAGCGACTTCGACGTGGCCATTCCGGTCGCCAACATCCTGGCCGTCGCCTTGGTCCGGTCGCAAAAAGAAGCGATGCTTCGCGTCGACCATCGCCGCCTCGCCGACAAATCAGCCGTCTTCGACGAGCTGGTCGGCGAGAGCAAGCCGATGACCGACCTGAAATCCAAGGTTATCCGCGTCGCGCGGGCGACCGGCTGCGTTTTGATTCGCGGGGAAAGCGGCGTGGGGAAGGAGCTGGTGGCGCGGGCCGTGCATAAGTCTAGTGGGCGAGCGGATCGGCCGATGCTGAGCGTCAACTGCGCCGCCATTCCCCGCGACCTGATGGAAAGCCAACTCTTCGGGCACAAAAAAGGCTCGTTCACCGGAGCCGACTCCGACCACGTCGGCTGGTTCCAGCAGGCCCACACCGGCACTTTGTTTCTTGACGAAGTCGGCGAGATGACGCTGGAAGGCCAGGCCAAGCTGCTCCGTATATTGGAGGGGCATCCGTTCCTGCCGGTCGGGTCGACGAAGGAAGTAAATGCCGACGTGCGGGTCATCGCCGCCACCAATAAAGACCTGACAGAATTCGTCCGCGAAGGCCGTTTTCGCGAAGATCTCTATTACCGCCTCAGCGTCTTCGAACTTTACATCCCGCCGCTTCGAGAACGAGGCATCGACATCGAACGGCTGGCGGACCATTTTCTCGACCACTTCCGCCGCACCCACGGCCGTCCCAGCATGACCCTGGCCCCCGACGCCCGGGCCAAGCTTCTCGCTTATCAGTGGCCCGGCAACGTGCGGCAACTGCGGAACGTCATCGACAGCGCCGTCGTCATGGCCGAAGGCTGCATTATCCTCCCCGACGACCTCGGCCTTCGCGACGTCGGCACTTCGCAAGGCGAGTTGGAAACGCTCCGCCTGGACTTCTGGGAGCGCAAGCTGATCGTCGCCGCCCTGGAGCGCACCGGCGGCAAAGTCCCCGAAGCGGCTACGCTATTGGGGCTGGGAAGAGCGACGCTGTACCGGAAGATCGAGGAGTTTGGGATTGATAGGTAGTAGACAGGTAGGATGGGCTTCATAACCCAAACTGAGGTTACGTCGAACGAACGGCCTGTGACGGCGGTCCTACTTTTCATTCCCCAGCTTCACCTCTTTGTATCCGCTGGAGTCCGCCGCGGCCCGGGAGAGGCCAGTGGTGTTGTTTTGCATGGTGATGTTGCCGAGCCGGTCGACGGCGATGATGCCGCCGTCCCCTTTCTTGAGACGCGTGGTGAGGATGGCGTGGACGGCGTCCTTCAGCGAGTCCCCTTTGTAGGCCAGCCGGGCGGAGATGTCGTAGGCGACGGCGTGGCGGATGTATTCCTCGCCGGTGCCGGTGCAGGAGACGGCGCAGGTGGCGTTGTCGGCATAGGTGCCGGCTCCGATGATGGGGGAGTCGCCGACACGGCCGGCTTTCTTATTCGTCAATCCGCCGGTGCTGGTCCCGGCCGCCAGATTGCCGTGGGAATCGAGGGCCGCACAGCCGACGGTTCCTTTGGGAGCCTCGGCAGATTTGGATGAAGTCCTTTCAGTACGCTTCTTCTGCCACTCGTCGTACGCCTTCTGCGTGAAGTAGTACTGCTGGTCAACGCGGTCGACTTTCATCTCGCCGGCAAATTTCTCCGCGCCGTCGGCGACGAGCAGCACATGTTTCGTCTTGGTCATCACCAATCGGGCCAACGAGATGGGATTTTTCACCGTCCGCGCGCTGGCGACCGCGCCGCAGGCTTTCGTCCGGCCGTCCATGATGGAGGCATCGAGCTCGTGCTTCCCTTCCGCATTGAAGACGGCTCCCTTGCCGGCATTGAAGAGCGGATCGTCTTCGAGAAACCGGATGACTTTCTCCACCGCGTCCAGGCTGGTCCCTCCCTTGTCGAGTTCCTCTACGCCAATGTCCAGCGCTTTTTTCAAGGACGCCTCCACCGCCGCAACTTCCGCTTTTGTCATCTTCGCCGGATCGGTCCCCGCTCCGCCGTGAATGACGATGGCGAAACGCTTGGGAGTCGGTTGGGCCGGCTCATCTCCGCGAGCGAGTGCGAGGAGTGGCAAGATGAGAAAGCAGGCCAGGGATGATCGCACGGCAGAGTCCTCGTCTAGAAATGGTGATGAGATGATGAGGTAATAGGATGAGGGGAGAATTCAATTCCCATTCCCATCATCTCATCATCCCCTTATCCCATCACCTCCCCACCCCACCCGCGCACGAAAAAAGGTCATGGCACACCGATCCTTCGCTGTGCCATGACCTCTATCCTGATACGGAGCAGCCCGTGCCGCTCCGCTCTCCCGGTATGGTTCGTATCGGCAAGTCCGCCAGACGGGCTTAAGCCGAAAATGCCGAAGGTACTACCGCTGGAGCGAGCTCTCTGGCCAGCTAAAGCCCCGCAGCCGGTGGCCGCGCGCGGCCTTTTCGGGCAACGGAGGAAATGGCTGCACCGTGGGAGCATCTCCGCCAATTTCCGGCATCGGAACTGGCGGGCCGTCAACGGGCATTGGCGCATCATGGGCGCCTTTGCCGCTTCCGGCGTCGTAGCCGCAGCTTGGCGCCGCACAGCTCGGGGCGATGCTGCCGCAGGACGAGCAACCGCTGCCGCATACTCTGCCGCCGAAATGCCAGCCGTGCGCCCGCTTGAGCAGACTGCAATGTCCGCCGCAACTGTCGCACCCGCTCACCGCGCCGCAGCCGTGCATTCCCCGGCAGCCGCCGCGCATGTGGATGGGGTCGCAGCGATGGGGCTTCTGCTCGTAGCCATCCCACAAATGATCGATGCACGGGGGCTTATGATCGCAGGCCCCCGGCGAATAAACATAGCCGGTGCTGGTCCCGCTCCAGATGTCCCACGACGCTAGCCGGTAATGGACCGGTGCGTGCGGCGTGATGGTCGCGGGCACATTTGCCGTGGGCGGGGCCCGCAAGTCGTCTCCGGTGTAACGGGCAACCGAGACTCGTGCCAGCCGCGGCGAGACCGGTCTGGGCTCAGCGGCATTCAGGGCCACCGCCAAGGCGGAGGCGAGGGAAAAGACGATCCATCCAGACCACTTCATGTGATTCTCCTTCTTCCAATTCCTTGTGCGTGCCAGTCCGCGCGCGCCACAGCGCCGCGCGGATTCCTTGCCATGCGAAAACATGCCCTCGCCTTCCGCCATGGCAAATCGGCGTGTTGATTTTTTGCCACATTTTCCCAAGCATTCCTCCTTACAAACGGAATATTTGTTTCTGCCGGCCCGATTGTGACATCTTTCGCTGGTTCGCAGGGCGGCTATTATCCGGTAGAGAGGATTGTGCCGATTTTTCCGGAAATTCTGATTGCCGCCGCCCCCTTTGCTCCCTGGCGGGATGCCGCCTCCGCGATTGCCGCTGCGCTGGCGGCTGGGTCGATTCTGTTCGGGCTATGGAATTGCCGCCGCGACATCGCGGAAACCACCCTTGTTTCCGCTGCCATGTGGTGCGCTGCGGCGACAATTGCAATTGCCGGAGTGGAACTTGGTCGGGCTGCATTTCCACTAGCCGAATCCTGGCTATCTCCGTTGCGTTTCTGCGCGGCCGCACTCAGTTTTTGCCCGTTCGTGGCCGTGCTGGGAGCCAAGCGGCCGCAGCACCTGACCTGGAACTTTGTGGTCCTGTCGCTGTGGGGAATTGTCTCTCTGTCCGCATTGACCACGCTCGCCATGCAGCGGAACGACCATTTTGTATTGGGAGATGCCCGCGCCTGGCTGTTGTGGGTTCTGATCCTGATGGGCCTCGTCAATTACCTGCCGACACGAAACAGATTCGCCGCTCTGCTGGTTGCGCTCGGCCAGGTCATCTTGTTTGCCACGCATCTGCCGCTCATGCGTTCCATCCCTTGGCTGACAAATCTGCCGGCTGCTCCGAGCCTCGCGCTGTTTTTCTTCGCAATTGCTTTGGCAGTTTCCAAGCTCGGCGGAAAACCGGCGAATGAATCTTTCGACCGCCTCTGGCTGGACTTCCGCGATTTGTACGGACTGCTGTGGGGACTTCGCCTGCAAGAGCGAGTGAACGCGGCCTCCCTAGCGGCGAAGTGGGAAATTGAATTGCAGTGGAACGGATTTCCCAGCCAGGGAATTCCAGCGAAGCATCGCGAAGCACTTCGCCAGGCCATGACCGGCCTGCTCCGCCGTTTCGTGTCGCATGAGTGGATTGCGGCCCGACTGGACTAGGGCGTAGACTGACGCGATCGCCGCGTGGACGGTGTTGGGCGAGGGTTTCTTGTGTTGGGCGCGGGTCTCCTGACCCCGCCCATGCGAGGACCGCAGGTCTCCCAAAGTTAGGAGACCTTCGGTCAGGCGCTTCGGCGGGGTCGGAGACCCTCGCCGAACCCGAGCGCCGCGTGGACGCGGCGGCTAAGCTTTCAAGGTGAATTATGCCCGGTGGAAAAGATCCGCTCGTCTTCATGCTCTCTCCCGAGCGGATTTGCCACAGTCTGCCGGGGCTCAATCGCCTGCTGGAAGTGACACGGGTGTTGGCCCTGGAGATCGACCTGGGCCGCGCGCTGGATGCGATTGTGAAAGAAGCCAGCCATGCTCTGGAGTGCGATCGGGCCCTGCTTTATCAATACGACCCCAAACGGGAAACTCTGTTCACGACCGCTGGCACCGACGTCGCCGTTTACCTCAAGATGGACCAGGGAATTCCCGGCTTTGTCGCCCGCCAACGGATCATGGTGAATGTGGCCGAAACCGCCAAAGAACCCCGCTGGGACAACACCTACGACAAAGCGGCCGGCTACCACACGAAGTCGATCCTCGCCGTCCCCCTGATCGCGGGCCGGGACGGCCGGCTGCTCGGCGTTCTGGAGATGCTCAACAATCAAGGCGGCCCCTTCGACTCCGACGACGAAAGTCTGGCCATCGCTTTCAGCAACCACGCCGCAGCCGCCCTCGACCGCTCCCGCCTCGTCGAGGAAATCCAGCGACGTAAGGAGTTGGAAGCTTCACTCAACATCGCCCGCGAGGTCCAGCGCCGGTTCATGCCGAGCCAAATGCCGCAAATCCCCGGCTATGAAGCGGCGACCTGGTGGTTCCCCAACGAAGCGGTCGGTGGCGACTATTGCGATGTGATTCCGCTGGAGGCCGGCTGCACTGCGCTCTGCATTGCCGACGTCTGCGGCCACGGCCTCGGCCCGAGCCTTTTGATGGCGTCCGTGCGGGCGTCGATTCGCACGCTGCTGCTGCGGGAGGCTTCGCCGCAAGTGCTGCTCGAATCGCTTGGCCGCGCGCTGGTTGATGACTTTCAAAACGGGGCCTTTGTGACCATGATTCTGGCGGTCCTGGACTCGCACTCCCACCAGGTCCAGTTCGCCAACGCCGGCCACGCCCCGGCCATGCTCTATCGGGCCAAGGACCATTCCTTCGTCGAGCTTGAATCCACCGGACTGCCGATTGGCGTCATTGATGTGCCGGATTGTCCGCTCGGTCCAGTCCTTACCATGCACCCCGGAGACATCGTGGTACTGGGAACCGACGGCATCGTCGAATCGATGGATCAACGCGGCACGCAATTCGGCAATGAGCGGTTGCAAGAGTGCATCGTCAAAGGAGCCAACGGTCCGCTGCCGGAACTGGTGCGAAACATCGGCCGTGCTGTGGAACTGCATTATGTCGGCGATAGCCCGCCCGATGACTTGACGCTACTGGCCGTGCGCAGGAACGCGTAACCATGTTGACGCTTACCGCCATCAACGACCTGCCCATCGACGACCGCTACAAGGGTATTCCCGGCGGCGCTCCGGCGTTTCCGCTCAAGGAATTGGGCACTCGCGGCTGGAACGTGTTGCGGGGGGATGTCCCGCTGCCGCTGGCGGTGCTGAAGGAATCGGCGCTGGCTCATAATCGGCGCTGGATGCAGCGATTCCTCGCGGCGTCGGGTGCCCAGTTCGCGCCGCATGGCAAAACGACCATGGCCCCCCAGCTCTTTCAAATGCAATTGGAGGATGGAGCCTGGGGAATCACGTTGGCAACGATGCAGCAGGTGCAAGTCGCCCGGCTGTTCGGCTGCAAACGGATTCTGCTGGCGAATGAGCTGGTGGACGCGCGGGCCATCGAATGCATCGTTAACGAACTTGCCCGCGACCCGAGTTTTGAATTTCTTTGCCTCGTGGACTCCGTAGCCGGTGTGGAGACGTTGGCCGCCGCCGTCAAAAGGCACGGCTCATCGCGTCCGCTGGAAGTGCTTCTGGAAGGAGGCATTGCCGGTGGACGCACGGGTTGCCGAAGTATTGGCGAAGCGCACGAAGTCGCTTTGGCCGTCGGGCGACATTCACCGGTTCTGGCCCTCCGCGGCGTCGAAGGCTTCGAGGGCATCATTGCGGAACCAACGCCACAGGAATCAGCTGCGAAAGTCAAGAGGTTTCTAGGTTTCCTCTTGGAGATTGCCAGTTGGTGCGAGGAAGCAGGGCTGTTTGCGCCAGGCAAAGTCATCATCAGCGCCGGTGGCAGCGAGTATTTCGACCTCGTCGCCGATATTCTCCCGAAGAGCGGGCTGACTCGCGAAACCCAAATCATCATCCGCAGCGGCTGTTATCTGACTCACGACAGCGACCTGTTCATGGACCTCCAGCGGAAACTGGAAGAGCGAACGCCGTCTGCCAAAGACCTCGGCGCTCCGCCCAAGGCAGCTCTCGAAATCTGGTCCCATGTCCTCTCTCGCCCCGAGCCAACCCGCGCCATCCTCGGCCTGGGCAAGCGCGATGCCTCTCACGAGTCCCGCCTGCCGCTGCCGGTCCTGTGGTTTCGGCCGGGCCTGCACAAAGTTCCGCAGCCCATGCCGCTGGGCCACACGACGTTCAAGCTGCACGATCAGCACGCGCTCTTGAACGTCCCCGAAGACTCGCCGCTCCAAATCGGCGACCTCGTCGCCTGCGGCATCTCGCACCCCTGCACTACGTTCGACAAGTGGCGGCTGCTGGCAATGGTGGATGAACGGTACAACATCACCGGCGGGGTGCATACTTTTTTTTAACCTTGCGGCCGCGGGTCATTTTGGTCGCGACTTGTGGCCACGATGTCACCGACGATAATGCCACGAATAAACACGACAGAACCTGACCGGCTCGCTGGCGAGGGAAAGGCGAATTTCCCTACCTTGCGAGTCGGGCTGGTGTCGGACACTGAACGCACAACGATCCACTGAACATGCCCTTTTCCTTCAGCCTCCTCCATCAAGACGCGTTCTCCGCCGCCCGCCGCTCCACGTTCAGCACGCCGCACGGCCCGGTGGAAATGCCAGCCTTCATGCCGGTGGGGACGCAGGGGACGGTGAAGGGGCTGACCATCGACAATGTCCTCGCGACCGGCGCGCAGATGGTTCTTTCCAATACGTATCATCTGGCGCTCCGCCCCGGCGAAGCCGTGGTCAAGCAGCTTGGCGGGCTGCATGGATTCATGGGCTGGGAGGGGCCGATACTCACCGACAGCGGCGGCTTTCAGCTTTTCAGCCTGGCGCAAATGACCAAGGTGACCGAGCAGGGAGCCGCGTTCCGCTCGCACATCGACGGCAGCCTGCTGGAATTGACGCCAGAGAGGGCGGTGCAGATTCAGGAAGACCTTGGCAGTGACGTGGCGATGGTGCTGGATCATGTGATTGCCTTGCCGGCGGAGGACTCAGCCATCGAAGACGCCTGCCTCCGCTCCATCCGCTGGGCCGCCCGCTGTCAGCAAGCCGCCACTAAGAGCGACCAGGCTCAGTTCGCCATCGTGCAAGGGGGACTCAATCCGGCGCTTCGGATTCATTGCGCGAAAGAACTGGCGTTACTCAACTTTCCCGGTTATGCGGTCGGCGGCCTCTCCGTCGGCGAAACCCCTGAGCAGATGTACCAGATGCTCGACGTCGTCTGCCCCGTGCTTCCTGTCGACAAGCCGCGGTACTTGATGGGGGTCGGTCGGCCGCAGGATTTGTTGGAGGCCATCCACCGGGGCATCGACCTGATTGACTGCGTGATGCCGACCCGCAACGGTCGCAACGCGCTGGCATTCACTGATGAAGGCCCGATCCGCCTCCGCAACCAAAAGCACCAGCTTGATACCGCCCCGATCGATCCGACCTGTCCCTGCATCGCCTGTCGCCACAGCAAGGGCTACCTGCGGCACCTGTTCCTGGCCGACGAAATGCTCGGCCCGATTCTCCTCACCGCCCACAACCTCACTTATTACCAGCGGCTTCTGGCGAATGCCCGCCACGCCATTGCCCAGGACCGGTACGTCGCGTTTATGGAGGGCAAGATGCTTGGTTGGGCCGGTGGAGACGACGCGGCTACTTGACGGCTCCCACACCCATCAGCCGAAAGCCGTAAAGCCGGCACAAGGATAGCGGGCCAAGTAGCGTGGCCATGAAGCCTGCCGCCATGCACGTAAACAGATGCAGCTCGCGAGTGACCGAGCCGAACATTGCACTGATGACAATGAGAAAGGCCGTCATGAGCAGGCCAATCCACGCCGACGACACGAGCAGGCCGACCACCAGCGACTGAGTCCGAAAGACCAGCGCGGTTACAACGGGCAACACGACCAGGCTGATCCCTCCGCACCAAGCCATGACAAAGGCGACCCCAAACCACCAATTCGCTTCATCCCTCAGGCCGGTCAGCTTGTGGCCCATACGGACCGCTCCCAGCGACAAGGCCACCGCCGCCGTGGCTATCAGAATGCCTGCGATGGTGAGTTGTGGCGGACGCTCCTGGCCATCCGTGGGAGACTCAATCCGCCACCGCAGAAACGTGCGGAAAAACCACAGCGGAAATTCGCACCCGCAAAACAGTAGTGGGATTACTAACAGCGTGGCCACAATGTCCTTGACTTCGGGGTAGGTGCGATCGTACATGGCCTTCGAGATGAGAAAGCCCAGAAACCAGGCCAGGGAAAAGCCGAGCGACAAGGGAAGGACAAATAGATGCCGCCGCAGCGTCGACGCCGGTCCCAGCACCGCGGCAATCGCCAGAATCGCCGCTTGTCCCCTGACTCCTGTCCCTGCCCCCCGTCCCCTGTCATAATTCCCCCATGCCGGTCATTGAAATCGAGAACCTCAGCAAGAGCTACCGCGTTTATCAGAAGCAAGAGGGGCTGCTCGCCTCGGTCACGGGGCTGTTTCGGCGGGAGCACAAGGACGTGCATGCCGTGCGGGAGGTGAACCTGACTGTGGAGAAGGGAGAGTTTGTGGCGTTTCTTGGGCCCAACGGGGCCGGTAAGACGACCACGCTCAAGCTCCTTTCCGGCATTATCTATCCCAGTGGCGGGACCGCCCGGGTGATGGGGCATGTGCCGTGGGAGCGGGAGATTGCTTATCGCCGCCGCTTCGCCCTGGTGATGGGGCAGAAGAACCAGCTCTGGTGGGATTTGCCGGCTCTCGAATCGTTTCGGCTGCACCAGCAGATTTATCGCATTGAACCGCAGCAGTATCAGGAGACGCTCGACGAACTTTCGGAGCTTCTCGACATTGGCCGCCTACTCCGCCAGCCAGTGCGGGACTTGTCGCTCGGCGAGCGGATGAAAATGGAGCTTGCCGCGGCCCTGCTCCACTCCCCCGACGTGCTATTCCTCGATGAGCCGACGATTGGCCTGGATGTCGTTGCCCAGCACCGGATTCAGCAATTCCTGAAAAAATACCAGGCCCAGCGGCAGGTGACCATTCTCCTGTCCAGCCATTACATGAAGGACGTGGCCGCCCTCTGCCAGCGGGTGGTCATCATCACGCACGGTGAAATCAAATTCGACGGCTCCCTGAGTGGCATCGTCGACCGCTTCAGCGGCCAGAAGTTGATCACGCTGCAACTCGCCGGCGACGAAACACCCAAAAACCTCGCCCGCTTTGGCCAGGTCATCGAAGAACAACTTCCCAAGGTCAAACTGCGGATCGACAAAGCGAACGTCCCCGCCGCGCTCACCGAAATCCTGGCGCAACACACCGTGGAAGATATCGTCGTCGAAGATCCGCCGCTGGAAGAAGTGATTGCGGATTTGTTTTCGCAGGTACAAACGCCGGTTGCGACGTAACTTTTTTGGGCAGGCTGGAAGCCTACCCCACTTTCCATGCTCCCCCGAATCACAGCCTGGTGGACCATCCTGCGGATTTCTCTGCAAGAGCGGCTCGTCTACCGCGGGGACTTCGCGCTCGGAACGTTGATGCGGTTCCTGCCGATCGTGACGCAGATTTTTCTGTGGTTCGCCATCTTTGCGAACTTGGGAACCGGAGCCCGCATCACGAATTACACCTACGAAGAGTTGGTGGTCTATCTGTTGCTGACGATGGTGGCCCGGGCCTTCAGCAGCATGCCGGGGCTCGCTTCGACCATCGCCCGCCAGATTCGCACCGGTGACATCAAAAAATATCTCACGCAGCCGGTCGATCTGCTCGGCTTCATGTTCCTGAGCCGGATGGCTCACAAGCTGGCCTACTACATCGTCGCGATCGGTCCATTCGCCCTGGTCTTCTTTCTCTGCCGCGGCTATTTCATCCATCTGCCCGATGCTCCCCAGGCAGCAGCGTTCGCGGCGTCGCTTATCCTTTCGTTCTTGCTCGGCTTTTATTTGGAAGCCTGCATCGGCATGGTCGGCTTCTGGTTCCTCGAAGTCACGTCGCTGCTGTTCGTCTACATGCTCTTCAGTTTCTTCCTCTCCGGCCACATGTTCCCCCTCGACATGCTGCCGCAGCCGTTCGGAACGATCGTGCAATTCACGCCGCTGCAATATCTGGCGTTTTTTCCGGCGCAGGTGTTCCTGGGCAAGGTCCAAGGCTGGGACCTGGCGATGGGGCTTCTCATCGAACTGGAATGGGTCGTGCTGTTCATGCTCCTTTCCCGCGTCCTCTTCCTCCGCGGCCTGAAGCGCTACAGCGGCTATGGAGGCTGACCGCGTTGCGGAAGTCCCAAATTCGAAATCCGAAACACAGAACTGAAAACTGCCCCTTGTCTCCTCGCCTCAACTACTTTCGCATTTTCCTCACCTTCGCCCGCAACAGCATTGTGCGGGACATGACGTTTCGCGCGAATTTCCTCATCGACTGCCTTTCCACAATCACCTGGAGCCTGATGGACCTGGGCTTCTACATCTTTGTCGTGTTTCGCCAGACTTCGCAGATCGGCCGCGACACCGGCTGGGGAGAATGGGAGTTTTACACTTTTCTGGCGACGACGAAATTGATCAACGGCCTGGTGCAGGCGTTTTTCATGCCCAACTGCGAAGAGGTCAGCGAGCTCGTTCGCAGCGGCAATTTTGACTTCGCCCTGCTCAAGCCGATTGATACGCAGTTCCTCGTCTCGCTGCGGAAGATCGACTGGCCCGCCTTGTCGCACATCGGCGTCGGCGGAATTCTGCTGTCGATCAGCCTGTGGCACATCACCCAGCGGGAGATCGATCCGGCGCAACTCACGCTGTTGACAGGCGTGGCATATATCTTCTACATCCTCTGCGGCGTCGCCATCTTGTACAGCCTGATGATCAGCCTGGCCGCAACCAGCATCTGGCTGGGGCGGAACGAATCGCTCTACGACTTCTGGTTCTACATCACCAACTTCAGCCGCTATCCGATGGAGATTTACTCGGGCGACGTTGGCACGCCACTCCGCTGGATTTGCACGTTCATCATTCCGGTCCTCATCGTCGTCAACGTCCCCGCCCGCATCCTCGCCCAGCCGCTTGCCGCGGAAACGCCGGAAGCGAGATTCCTGCTGTTCTTCACTCCGGCAGCGGCCGTCGCCTGCCTGGCCATTTCGCGATGGGTGTTTTACCGGGCGCTGCGGAGCTACCGGAGCGCGAGCAGCTAAGTGGGATAGGCTTCCAGCCTGCCCAAAACAGATTGCTGGCCAGGCTGGAAGCCTCCCCCACATTCGTATTCCCAACAGTTGTCCTCCCAAGTATCCTGGGACGGATGGCAAAGACGAAACGCATCCGCCGCCGGTTTGATACCCCCGAGCAGGAAGCCTATCTGAATTTGTGGCGGACCTATGACATTCTCCGCGCCATCGAGGACGAGCTGTTTGCCACTTTTGGCCTCTCCGCCCAGCAGTACAACGCCCTGCGAATACTCCGCGGCGAACATCCTGGCACTTTGCCCACGCTGGCTCTTGCCGGTCGCCTGGTCACGAGTGCCCCGGATATCACCCGCCTGCTCGATAAACTCGAAGAGCGCGGCCTCATCGAGCGGCAGCGGCTAGCGAGCAACCGCCGCGTGGTGCAGGTGGGGATTGCGCTGGCGGGGCTAGCGCTGCTTAAGGAGATGGACGATCCCGTGCGGCAATGCGGCCGGAAGCAGCTCGGCCATTTGCCCGCCGCGAACCTCGCCCGTCTGACCAACATTCTCCGCTCCGCCCGCGAGCCGCATGAGGATAGCGAGAATCCCTGGACTTGATGCCGTTATTCCTCGGCCGGCGTCAAACTGCGAATGCGTCCCTTGGGGGTCATCCCTTCGATGTTGATGGACTCCGCCAGCTGATCCGCCGCAATGTTTCCCGCTTCGTCCCGCACTTCGAGCTTCAGAAAGATCTGCCGCGGACTACGGGGGTCGAACCTCCAGAAGTACTGCCCTGTATTGGGCAGGCCGGCAGCAATAGTGGTAAAGCGGCCGTCGGCCCGGTCGCTGAATGTGAGCGTGATGGGCCGCGGACCAAGGTGCTGATCTTCCGCTTCCCAGCGGATGTCGAGTTCGCCCGCATGCTCGCCTGTGCCATACGCGGCCGTGGTGATTCGGGCGGTGGGGCGTGTCGCGTCGATCTCAATCCAGATGTCCGCCTCGTCACCGCTGCTCGGCCGATTGCCGACGAGACCATTCTTCCCGACGATCACAATCCGGAAGCCATAGGCGGCTTCGCGGCTGACTTCCACTTCCAGCGGGCTGGTGCGATCTGGGTCGATTCCCCACTTCGCCCAGGTCTTGCCCCCGTCACTCGTCCCCCATAGTTCCACCTCGGCAACCCCCTCAGGGCCGACAATATCGACGTCGTAATTGAGAAGGAACTTGCGAGTACGCGTGAGCCTAAGCCGGTCTCCCGCGGGAATGGAATCGCCGCTGGGCAGGGTGTTTGCATCCGGTTCGGGGCGGGTCGGCCTGGTGGGAGGAAGCGATTCCCGTTGGGGCGTGCCAATGGGGCCAATATCATCCTGCTGCGGCTGTGGATGCGTCCGCGGCTCGTCTTGCGGAAGCTCTTGCTCGACGGGAGGCAACGCTTCTGCCCCTGGGGGTGGCAGAGCCGCTTCGCTGCGAATCCCTTCTCGCCCGACATTTCCGGGCAGCGCTGCCAAGTGCCCTTTGCCCGCTAGCGGATTGCCGTTGAGCTTCGGCTCAGGCTCCCTTTCCTCGGCGGCGTTTTCGGCAGGAGACTTGGATGGACCATCAGTGTTTGGTACCGAGGCCACGCCCTCGAACTTCCGCTCGGGCCGCTTGTTCTCCTGCGGCCAGCGCCGCGCCGAACTATCCGCCAGTTGCGGCGGGACTCTTTCGCGCTGCTCCGCGGCTGCCAGGTCTTGCTGCGTCGGGAGCATCAGATGCTGACTGTAAACGGACCTGTTTCCGGCCACGTCGGCAACTTCCGCCCGCAAGTTGATGGCCTGTGTTCCCGCGGGGAGGACGAGCGTTTTCTTTCCCACGATGCCAGCCGCGGCAACGACATTTTCCTTCGCCGACAACTCGACAGTGTGCCAATTCTCGTCACCGCCGGAAACATCCTGAAATTCAATCTTCAAGGACGGCGGGCTGAGCGTCGAGTCGGTCACCGTCCAGTTCAGTTCCGGTTGTCCACTGGGATTGATCAGCGCCGTCACCCTCAAATCCGGCTTCAGTGTATCCACAATCAGCCGCATTTGCGGCCACTTGACCTCGTCCTTGGGGGCTTTGTCTTTCGCCGTTATGGCCTGGGTGAGGAACCAAAATTCCATGTCCTTCTTGGCGGCAAAGCGGAACTTGCCGGCATCGGGTGCAACCTCGGTATATTTGAACCAGTTGCGGCCATGGTCCCAAGAAATCAGCACATCCACACGAACGACCTGCGTCTCGGGCGTCGTTCCCGGCGTGATCGAAAACGGAATCTCAAGCTCCCGCTTTCCCGTGGCAAAAGCCGGCGGCAGTTTCCGCTCCCTGACGGGCTGGCCAAACTGCGCCCAGGCCGCCGGCACAAACGCCGTCGACAGGCAGGCCAGGATCGCGATTTGCAAGGTATGGCGCATAGGTTCCACGAGACGCAAGAAATCACCAGCCCGTCCCGTTTTGCGCAGGGACGAACAGCTTCAAAGCGTATCGGTGCTACGCTTCTTGCCACTTGAATCGACGGGGCAAGATGGGCTATTAAGCAGCTTCTGCCAAGTTTGCGGCCCGCAAAGTTTGACTCTCTCGCAATTATCCGGCGGCAACGGGTAATTGCTCAGCCACCGGCATTTCAGATTCCCTTCCCGGCAGACGGTGCTTGAAGAAATTGCCCACCGGCAGGTGCACATCGGCCAGCGTGAGCAGATGTTCGTGGTGCGTGAAGAAGATGACCTGTGTATGCTGTGCGAGCTGAGCGAGAGATTTAAGCGCCGCGACCGCCCGGTCATCATCGAAGTTGATCAGAATGTCATCCACGATGAAGGGAATCGGCCGGTGCTCCCGCACGTACATCTCCAGGCTGGCCAGCCGAAGCGCGAGATAAAGCTGGTCGCAGGTGCCGTCGCTCATCCCCTCGACCGTGACGTGCTTGCCGTCGGGCCGCACGCCGACCAGGACCGGCTTACCGTTGTCGTCGAAATCGGGCTGGAGAGCCGTGAAAGAGCCGAGCGTCAAATCGGCAAAGAGCTGGCTGGCCCGCTGAAGGACTGGTCCCTGGTTCTTTTCACGATACCGCTCGATGGCCTTGCGGAGCAGAATGCCGGCCAGCTTGAGACGGGCATACTCTTCCGCGTGCGAGCGAATCTTGGCGAGCAGTTGCTGTGCTTCTTCCTCGGCTTCCGCCGCCTGGGCGCTGCCGTCCATCCGCTTCAATTCACTGCGAGCCGCCTGGGCCGCCTTGACTTCCTCGGTATGCTTGTTCTGCAGCTCCGCAATGGATTGTTCGAGTGCATCTTGCTGGGCCTTCCAGGCGTCCGCTGACTGGCAGAGTGCGGCGGAGATGAAATCATCGAGCGGCTGCGACTGGCAATGCTGGTAAAGGCGGTCGTGCAATTCATGGAGTTCCCCTTCCAGCTGCCGCTTGCGTTCCGCCTTTCGCTCCGCGCCGGAAAGCTCCTCGGCCCGCTCGCAAGCAGCTTCCGCGCACATGGCTTGCAGTTGCAGGTGCAACGCCTGCATCTGTCCAAGTGCGTCGTCGCGCCGCTTCTGCTGCTCCTCCATTTGACTTCGCAGCTGTGTCTTGCGAATCTCCAGCCGTCGAGCGGCATCCAGACGCTTCCGCAGTTCCCCCACAAGCTCTCCGGCCGGCAGGGATGCCAGCTCGCCGGCAACCTTCGCGGCGAGCGCCGCGAGAGTGCCGACAAACCGCTCGGCCCGGGCGTCGATGCCGGCAATCCGCTCTTGAATCTTCTCTGCGTCTTTAAACTTCTCGAAATAACTGTCGGCAAGCGTCAAGAGCGTACTCACCTCCTCGGGGGAAGCATTCTCTCGCAGCCCCAAAGGTGCCAACGCTATCTTCCATTCTTCTTGCCACTGGGCCAAGGCCGCCTGGGAGCCCGCCGCTTCCCGCCGTGCCTCCTCGCGTTTCTCTTGTTCCGTCTGGAGTTGTTTCTGGGACTGCTTCCGTTCTTGCAGGCCGCGGGATAGCCGTTCGGCCAGATGTTCGGCACGGTCGGTCAGATGACTGAGCGGTTCGTCGGCGAGGAGAGGCGTTTCGCCAAATTCAGCGAGCGCCGCATGAAGCTCCTGGCGAAGGGCTTCCGCAGACTTTTCAAGCTGTGCGATCTCTACCTGCTGGGTGGCAATGGTTTCCGCCTGTCGAGCTAGTTCCTTGGCCCGCGTCCGCCAGCCGCGCATCTCCGCGGGAGACAGCGGTGAAATTCCCAAAGGCTTCCACATCTGCTGCCACTGCGAATCTTTTTCCGCCAGCCGTTCGTCGGTCAAGGCAAGTTGCTGCTGCAGTTGTGCTTTACGGCCAGCCATCTTCCGTTCTTGCGTTTGCAGGCCGTCGAGCTCGGCGACCTTTTCGGCCTCCCGCCGCATTCGGTCAGAAGTTGCATCCGCTTGTTGAACACTCGCTTCATAAGCCGCTGCTGAATCGGCCGCTGGCGGAAAGGAGGCAACGAACGATTCCACATCGTCCTTGGCAGCATCCTTGGTCAGCCAGAGCTGCTTAATGAGCGCCCAGCCTTTGTCCCGCCGGTCGCGCGACTGTTCCAGGTCTTCCAGCATCAGAACCTGGCCAACTCTCCGCCGCGCATCGATGTCGATAGCCAATTCCGCAAGCTGGCGAGTGACTTGCTCCTGTTCCTTGGCAAGTACACTCCGCTCACCTGCCAGGGTCCGCAGCTCTGCGTCGGCGGAATCAATCGCTTCCATCGACGGAAATGGGTGCGTGATGAGACCTTCGCCGCTCCCCGTCCAGAGTTCGAGTCGTCCCAGCCCCAACGACAGTTGCCGCTGGGATTGCTTCAGCGATGCTTCGAGACGTTCGAGTTGTGCTTCCAATTCTCCTTTGAGTTGGGCTCGCTTGACGGTGCGTTTAAGCGATTCCGGATCGCGCAGCGAGCCGCCGTGACTCACGGCAGCGGTGAGCCGTTCGATCTCGCCGTCGAGCTTGGCGAGCGTTTTGCGGCAGCTCTCCGCCTGTACGAGGCGCGACTGATTTTCGGCGGCCAGCTTCTGGATTCGCAGCTTGTCCACTCTGCGCAGGCGAAGCTTTTCGGCATCTTCGGCCGCGAGTTCCTTTCTGCGAAGTTCCTGCGCGTCCCGGAGCAGTCCTTGATGTTCGGCCACCAGATTCAGCCGGTCCCCCAGATCTCGCTGGTAGGCCGCAAACTCCGCCAGCACCTGGTCAATCGCGACTTGCTGAGCGAACAGTTCCTCGGGGACCACCGTGGCGTCGAACTCCCGCACCACCCCAGCCAGTTCCTGCTCCGCCGCTTCCGCCTGGGTGCGAAACTTGATGAGTGCATCCTGGGCATTCTGCCGCCGCTGCGAAAACTCCTTGGGAAGGAGGGGCACTCCCATCAGATCGCTTTGCTCTTTGAGGAGCTCCGTTCGCTTGGTGAGGTCTGACTGCACTTGGCAGTAGCTCTCCACGCGCCGTCGCTCGACCTGCTGGCGGAGAATTTCCCCCTGAAGCTCGCGGCACTTGTCCTCCGCCACGTCCAACTCGTCTTGCCTGGTTTTCCACTCCTTGACCGAAAGCGCCGATTTGTCGAGCCGCCGTTTGACTTCTTTGAGTTCCGTTACCGCGTTATTAATATGTGGATCGGTGCGACCCTTGGGTTTGAATATCTTGCCCGCGTCGTCGTCGAGTGCTTTGAGCACATTTCCCAGATCCGCCACGCCGGAGGCGGCGGCAAACAGGAGTTGGCCAAGGTCTCCTTTGCCATCACAAACCTCGCGCCCTCCTTTGACCAGCTCTTTGTAGTCGATTCCAAAGCGTGACCGAAAAGCATTTTCGTCGAGGCCAGCCAGCATTTCGTCCAGGCGAGATGGTTCGATCGGCGTTTCGTCGTCCGGTCCCCGCAGAACTCCCTTGGCCGATTTGCTGCCGCGGCGGCGGATGCACTCGAGCGGTCCACTCTCGTCCGCGAGGGCCGCCCCGATCCGCAAGTCACCGGCGGGATGCAGAAAGTCGTCCTCGCAATGCATTGGAATGCCGTAAAGCAGTCGGCGGAGAGCCCGCAGGGTCGTGCTCTTTCCCGCTTCATTCGGGCCGTAGACCAGGTGCAGGCCCAACTGGCCGCGGGAAAAATCCAGCGACTCCTGCGTGAAAGGGCCGTAAGCCAGCAAGTCCAGGCGAAGAATTTTCATTCGGCTTCCTCCTTCGTCAAACGGCCAACCAAAACCGGCTCCGCTTGCTGAACCAATTGCCGCAGCCAGAGGGGATCCCCCAAAGGAATCGCGTCCGGACCCTCGCGCAGCTCCAGCGGCAACTTGGCACGGAATTCCGCGAGTTCTCCTTCCAGCTCGCGGAGTTGGTCATCGCTTCCTCCAATTTCGATCAGGAGCTGGGCCAGCTCTCCCAGCGGGCCGTCGTCGGCCGACTCGCGGATCGATTCCGTGGCCGTTTCAATCCGCACCTTTTCCACCCAGATATTGTCGCTGGCCACATCCGCGACGGCAGCGCGAACCTGGTTCGTCCACCGTTCTGGAGAGCGGCACACCTCGTTGTGTGCGGCGCAGCGGCCGCGAAACGTGACTCGCAAACCAAGCGGCATCGCTTCGTGCCTCTCGCTCAGGCTGGCCGCTTCTTTTTGAAAGCGAAGGAGAAGCTCATCGCCGTCCAGGGCGTCGGTCGCATCGACGAGGCACTGCTCCCAGCGGAATACGTCGAGGGGCCGAAATTCCACAGCCACGGCATTTTTATGGTCGGTCGTCACCAGCAAACAGCCCTTGGCTCCGGTCTCCCGGATGTGCCGTCCCTGGATATTGCCCGGATACACAACATAGGGAGAGCTGTTCCGTTCGTGCCGCTGGTGAATATGGCCGAGAGCCCAATAGTCATATTCGCGCTCTTTGAGGTCCGCCAGTTTGCAGGGGGCATAGCTGGCGTGCTCCCCCCCTTCCAAATCGAGCGAAGTGTGCAGCAGGCCAATGTTGAACCAGCCCCTCACTGCCGCCGGATAGCCGGGGACCATGTTTTCCGTCACGGCAGCGTTTTGAAAGCTCTGCCCGTGAATGGCGACCTGATGGTTCTCCAGCCGGACGGTTTCGCTCTTCTTGGTCCCCAGGAGGGTGACATTGCGAGGAAGAGGTACCGAGCGGGTCATCTTCGACTGGGCATCATGATTACCGCTGATCATCAGGACGGGGATTTTTGCCTCCGCCAGGCGTCCCATCTGCTTGACGAAGAACAGGGCTGTGTTCCAGTCCTTCCCGTCGCCGTCGAAGGTGTCACCGGCCAGCAGGACAAAATCGACCTGCTCAGCGAGCGCCAATTCCACCAGATTCTCCAGTGCCCGGCGCGAGGCGCCCCGAATCTCTTCGGTAGGCGCGCCTTCATAGCGCTCCAGGCCGCGGAGCGGGCTATCGAGATGAATGTCGGCGGCGTGCAGGAATTTCATGCCGGCGTCCTTTCCTAAATCGGAACCACTTCGTCCACGGACAAAAACACCAGTTTGGCGGTGATGCATTCAGCGGGGAGGCCGGTGATTCGCTCCGCTGCCTGTTTGTACGCCGCCAGTTGCGGGCGATAGAACTCGGTCAGCTCCGAAAGCTGGGCGGGACTCGTCACCGTGTCGGTTTTGTAATCGATCACCTCCGCAGCCGTGAGTCTACCCGACTGCCGTACAAGTACCAGCCGGTCAATGGTTCCGCTCAGTAGCTCGTCATTCTGGCGAAACGCGAAGGGGAGTTCGCGGAGGGCTTCGAGCGTGATGGCCTTCCTTTCCGCGGAAAGCTCGTAGTGCCGTCGCGACAAGAGAGCCGCCAGGTTTGGGCCTGCGAGCATCTTGCGGAAGGAGTCCAGCGGCAGAGAACGCGTTGGGAGTTCGCCAATTCGGGCGGAGACCGCGGCCGCAATGGCGCGAAGGTCGTCGTCGGTCGGAGTGTTGCCGTCGAGCCAGTCAATCGCTTCAAACCAGGCATGCATCAGGCTGCCGTAGCTCAATCCGTAGGTCGATTTGTCATCGAGCAGGCGGCCGAGGTTGACGCGAACCCCACCTTCCAGGCCCGAAGGGCTGGCGCGAACGAGGCCGCGCGTTGGCCGGGCGGCAGGGGCGAGCAGGACCGTGCGGCTCTTGGATTCAGGCTGTTTGGCGGGGCTGGCTTTGGGCGCGGGTTTTTCGAGCTTGCTTACCCAGTCGCTGTCTCCTTGTTCGAAGAGAATAGTGTCCGGCGGCGGATGGAGCGCGGGGGCGAGGGCGGAGCGGAGCATTCCCGCGCAAGTCTTGGGGAGATTCTGCTCCTGCCGGTCCCCCGAAGGCTGAATAATCATGTAGAGAGCATGAATGGGGCGAGTCATCGCCACATAAAGCGTGCAAAGGGCCTCTCGCAAGCGGCGGTCTCGGTCTTCCCCAAATAGCTGATGCCATTCCGGGGGCAGCAGCCGTTGGACTTCGTCCCCCGCATAACGGATGACGCGATTGACGCTCGACAACGGCGAATCGCGGCCGGCGACGAAGGCGGGAGGCTGGTTCAAAAGGCGCGAATCGAGTTCCGGCAGAAAGACCGCATCAAACTCCAGTCCCTTGGCCTGGTGAACGGTCATCACCCGGACATTCGCGGAGCTAGGATCGCTCTTCCGCTGCTCCTGCACCAGGCGGATGAAAGCGTCCGTTCGCAGAGTGCTATCCGGCTGGTAGTCGTAGGCCATCTCCACCAGTTGCTGGAGGCGAGAGAGGTCGCGGGAGTCGCAAGACGTAGCTAACAGGCGAGCCCAGCGGTAAATCGCCGCCCCGTAGCCATCCCGGAGCAACTCGGTCCGGAGTTCGTGCGAGAGTTTTGCCGCCGCTTTGGAGTCATCGTGCTTCCTCAGGCCAATCTCCTTGGCGATGGGAGAAGAGGCGATATGGAAACGGGCCACCGTATCACCGGGATGGTCGGCGATTTGCAACAGGGAAATAACGAGTTCTACCGCGGCGGAATCGGTGAGCGGATTGCCACCTTCTTCGCTGGCCTCGACCTCTAGTTCCCGCAGTTCATAAATCAGGCGCGCGACGACATCATTCCGGCGGCAGAGGATTCCGATGCTCTTTCCCGGTGCTTTTGCCACGAGCTTCGCGACTTGCTGGGCGGTGAACTTGAGCAGTTGGTCCTGTGACTTCTCACCCTCGGCTGGATGCGGAGCGGTCCGCAGACAGACGTAGCCGGGAAGATCCGTTTTTGTGGTGGTGTGATCCGGAAAGTCGTTGCAGAATTGGTCCACAGCCCCTTGATAGTGATCCAGCTTGGGATGCCGCGGCAACTGGCGGAAGACGTTGTTAACGACATCGATGACGACAGGGGAGGAGCGGAAACTCTTCGAGAGCGGCTGCGATGTCAGTCCCGGCAGATCCTGATCGAGCGAATCGAACATCTCCGCCTGGCCGCCACGCCAGCCGTAGATGGCTTGTTTGACGTCACCGACGCAGAAGAAGGAACTCTCTTTCTTGCCCTGTTCCATCACTCGCAAGGCCAGCGGGCGAATCACTTGCCACTGAGGCAGGGAGGTGTCCTGGAATTCGTCCAGCAGGATGTGGCCAATCTGGCCGTCGAGGCGAAACGCGACTTGTTCCGGTGAAGCAACCGCCGCGGCAGCATCCGCCAATGCCCGGGTCACTTCCTCAAATCGCAGGCTGCCGCTCTCCTGCTTGAGTCGCCAATACTGCTGATGAAAACTCGTCAGCAGGTCGTGCGTCGCCTCTGTCTGGCGAATCACCTGGCTGACGAAGTGGGCGTTCACATGTCCCAGCAGCTTCTCATAGAGGGCAATCAGATCCGGCGGGATCGGTTTGCTATAGAAAGTGTTCTCCTTGGTCAGAACTTTACTCCCGAGCCCCTTCGAGAGAATCGTCCCCCAATCTTCCAGCCGGACATTTTCCAAGTCGCTGTCGCGAGCCTTCAGTTGGCGCGAGTTTTTGGAGAGGTCAACTGCCGCCATCTCTTCGAGCAACTCGGCCAATTCCTCCTTCTTCAGCAGCTCTTGGCTAGTGAGCTTCCGCCAGGCGTCCGGCTCCGTTTCGCGGAACAGGCCGTAAAGGCTGGTCACTGTTTCCAGCACCAATTCCCCAATGCCGCGGCGGGCTTCTCCCTTCGTCAGCAGGTGGAACAGCGTCAGCAGTTCCTCGGAGCGGTCCGCTCCCAGGATTGCTTCGACCGCTTCTTCGCGCAGCTCGCGGTCTTCCGTCTCGTCACCAATTCGCCATCCCGGAGGGAGGCCGAGTTCCAGCGCGAAGCTTCCGGCCATCTTCATGAAGAAACTGTCCAGCGTACCGATGCGAAGGCGATGCAGACTAGCGAGCGTTTCGACCAGGAGAGTCCGGACGCGAGCCTGAGTTAATGATTCATCTCCAATCGATGTGGCCAGTTCCACCCGCTTCTTCTCGTCCGCAGCCGCTTCGGCCAGGCGCAACAGCACCCGGTCGAAAATCTCTCCCGCCGCTTTGCGGGTGAAGGTCGTCGCCAGGATGGCATCCGGCGATTGACCCGCGGCGAGCAGGGCGATGAAGCGACTGGAAAGTTGATACGTTTTGCCGCTGCCGGCGCTGGCGCGGATGATGAGATGGGGGAAGCGAGACGGCGAACCCGAGGTGGCATTGCTCATGGGGTCGCCTCCTCGTCCGGCAGGAGTTTGCGTTTGCCAATTCGATTGTCTTGGCAGATGGCGGCATAGATTTCGCTGAAGGCGGGCGGATCTTCCGCCATCGGGAAGATGCCGTGCGTGATGCCGTGGATCACCTCGCGGGCAGTTCGGTCGGCGTCCTCCAGTTGATCGGGAGACCAATCGGCAATGGCGCACCCCATGCTCGCCTGGTCCTTGGGCAGATTCACGTAACCGAGTTGCACGGGGCCATCGATGATCGCCCCTTTTTGCCACTCCACCGTTTTCACGAGGTAGCGGTAGAGGGGGAGCTGCAGATCGGTCCACTTTTCACTTTGGAAGTGCGTTTTTTCCGGCTTATTCGCGGTGTCGGCCGTTTTGTAGTCGAGGACGCGAAAGATGCCGTCTTTCTCGTGGCGGTCGATGCGGTCGATGCGGCCGCGGATTTTCATCGGGCCGTCGTCTGCCGGGAAATCGCATTCCAGTTGCTTGTCAAAATCTTCGCTGTAGACGATCTGCCAGCCATCATCGGTCTGGCGGGCCTGCCATTCTGCAAAAGTTTTGAGGCGGACGCGGGCCTGCTCCACTTGGAACCGGAGAGCCGCTCGGCCGGCATCTTTGCCATAGCGGGCGGCGGCCAGGGTTTCGAGCCGGTTGTTGAGAAATTCGAGAATCTTGTCGGGCTGCGTGCTAGACTTCACACCTTCGTCCGTCCGGCCAAAATGTTGCAGCACATCGTGTAGCAGATTGCCGAAGGCGGCTGGATCGAGTTCGGCTGCCTGGTCGCTGAGGGAAATGAGTTTGAGGACGTGGCCGAGGTAGTAGCGGTAGGGGCAGGCCAGGTAGGACTTGAACTGCGAAACCGAAATGAATGGCGGCGGATCGTGGTCTTTCGTCGGCGGTGGAACGTGGAAGTTGGACTTGTCTCGCGGTTTTAAGCCGGTCGAGAGGAGATTGTCGCGCGGCGGAGCTTCTTCCAGCTTCTCGAACATGCGAAGCGCCCGGGCACAGGCGGAAGGTTCGTCCGTCGCAAACAACAACCGGCTGGTGATGAGCGGGTTGTTTTCCGCGTCCCGGTGGCCAACGATAAGCCGCAGATCAGCCCGCGTGGCCAGGAGGACCGAGAGGGCATAGGCATCGCGGGCGTAGCGGCGTTCGTTACTGAGCAGTCCGAGCTGCAAGCGAAGTTCATTGGGGAGGAAAGCATCGCCGCTCGTTGACTTGGGAACAAACCCCTCGTTGACGCTCGTCACCGCCAATGCCGGAGCATCATCCAAGGCCAGTTCCAACCAGCCGAGCAATTCCACCGCGCCGGGGGCCGGGAGCGGCGGAATGGCGGCACTTCCCAAAGGGCGAAGGACGAGGCGAATGGCTTCTCCGAGCGTGACTTCCGGCTCAAGTTCCGGCGGGACCAGTGACAGGGCTTCCAGGCTTTCCTCAATCGCCTCGCAGGCTTTCAGCAGGAAACGCTCGTTGGCATCTTCGGTGCTCAGAATTCGGTGCCCGTAAATATTCTTGAGCACCAGCCGCAGGCCGTCTGCCCAGGCGAAGAGCCGCTGTTTCTCGGCAGCGATTGGTCGGAGCCACTGGTCAATGGCGGCGACGAGGGCGTGAATGGCGGGCCAGTCCCCTTTGATCTCTTCGATGCGCTTTGGAATCAGCCGGGCGGCGAACTGTTCGTTGTAGAAGAGGTCGAGCGCGGTCGGGATGTCTTCCGCTCGCCGCTGACGGCGGTGTTCGCGGGCATTTTGTTTGGTTAAGGCGGCCGTGAGTTGCGGCTGCAGCCAGTCTTCTACGTCGGGGTGGCGGACGACCGCGGCCAGATCCGAAAAGCGGCGGCGGTGGGCGAATTGAGCGGCGGCTTCCAGGAGCTTGTAAGGAGCGGACTCGGCGAGGCGTTTTCCTTCGACCCACCGCGTGGGGACGCTGCACTGGGCAAGTTGTCGCTCCAGTTGCGGGACAAGAGACTCATCCGGAACACCCACCACAATCTCATCGCCGCGATACTTGCCGCCGAACGACGCCATCCAGCGCGTCACGGCATCCGCCTGTTCCGCCGGGCCATCGACTCGCTCGATCTGCGCGTCGTTAATGTCGAGCTTCGCATCTTTCCAAATTGCGGGGATCAGGCAACCATATTCGTCAAACCGGTCAGCCCACTCCGGCGGTGCATGCATGAGAGCAGTCACGCGGTCGGAGACCTGATCCAGAATCTGTCGCATCGCCCGGTTCAGATCGACGGTCCCGAGCAACACAACATCGCGCTCCGTTTTGAACTCCCTTTTCTCAATTCCCACGATGCGGGCGGTCTGAATATCCCACTGATTCAACCCGTCCAGCGTTCGCAGGTACTCCTCCTGAACGTGCCGCAGGGCTGCCCAGCGTTGCTGTTCGTGGTAGCCCGTCTGCGATTTGTCCCCTTTCGCCACGTAGCCAAAGTGAAGACCGTCGGCAGCCAATTCGGTATGGAGGCGGCGGACCATTGCGGCCAGTTCCAACCAGCGGTTGAAATCCTCCTCGGGGGGCGGATGATGGATGACCTGGCCCAGCAGGGAGAGCGGCGCTTTCCGCAACGAGGCAGCCCAGGCCAGTTGCTGAGTCAGGTCGCTGGCGAACGGCCTCTGGGGAGTATAGAGGAGTTCAGGGAGTTGGCCTTCCGTGGTGATGACGGGGGGCAACAGTACTAGTTCGTCCCCCTCCGCTTGCTCCACCAGAAGTTCGAGCAGCCGCCGTCCCGCCCGGCCGCCGGGAACGACCACTACCGCTCCGCGAAGGTCGAGCGTGCGCGTGGCGGCCTCATCCTTCCGCCGATACTTCTCCCGCAGCCACTCCGCCGCTGAAACCAGGGCAGGGCGTTTCCAATCGAGAAACCGGCGAGTAACAGCCACCTATCGCTCCGAGCGTCGGCTGGAAAAATGATCAATCAAAAACCGGGCTCCGCCAGTACACGCCGAGTCCCGACTCAATCATATACATTCATGCACTGAAGTTCAACCGGCCCGAGAAAAAAACAGCGGATCAGTCCAATGTTAGAGTTTCGCATTCAAGCGGCTTTCGGAAGCTGGGGGGCTCACGCAAATGGGTTGCAATGCATCTTGGGCAGTTGTACACTTCCAATGCGATAATCTGAGGAAGTCACCGAACTAAGGGTGCCGCGTGAAGGCCGACAACCTAAAAATCTCCAAGGTGTTTAGCAGCGGAGGAGATATCCATTACGTTCTTCCGCACTTCCAACGCGAGTATACGTGGGACAAGGAAAACTGGGAGACTCTGTGGGGGGACGCTCTTTCCGTGTATGAGGAAATCCTGCCTGCCTCTGGCGACGAGCCGTCTCAAGAGGGATCCTACGCGCAGGTGGAACATTTTCTCGGTTCGATCGTTGTCATTCATGATGGGATGAGAAGTGGAACACTCAGTGCCTTCAAGCTTGTGGACGGTCAACAACGCTTGACGACGATTTCCCTGTTTCTCAAGGCGTTGGCGAAATCGATTGAAACAACCCACGCCGTTCTGTCCCGCAAGATCGACCGGCTTCTCGTGAATGGCGAGGAGGAAGGGGATCTGTTTTTCAAGATACTTCCGACGGTCAAATTCGGCGATAGAGCGGCCTATTGCGCCATACTTCGGGGCCAGCCAGTCCCCGTTAATCAATCCAAGATTCCCGTTGCGTACGATTTTTTTGAGAGCAAGCTTTATGAACGGCTGAAAGAAGATCTCAGTCCGGAACGGCTGCTGCAGGTTCTCATAAACGCGTTTCAGGTTGTCTTTGTGATTCTCGACATGCAGGAAAGTCCCTATCGAATCTTTGAAAGCTTGAACGCGAAGGGAAAGCCTCTGACTCAGGGGGATCTCGTCCGTAACTATGTCGCGATGAAACTGCCGGCGGCGCGACAAGAGGCGATTTTCACGCAGTCTTGGAGTCAAGTGGAAACGCTTCTCGCGGAGAGTCGCAAGGTCGGACACTTAACCGAGCTAACCGCGTTTCTTCGTCACTACCTCGCGATGGGAACGCGAGTGCTTTGCGACGAAAAGCACGTCTACGCACGTTTTCGCGATCGAGCCGAGACCGAATTCACGTCAACGGAGAAGTTTGAAGCGGAAATCCGATCTATCGCCAAGTTTGCGCGATTCTATGACCGATTGCTGCGCCCCGAGGGGTTCAGTGACCAGGAATTGGCGACGAGCATAAAGCGATTGAACCAGCTTGAATCAACATCTGCGTATCCCTTTCTCCTACGTCTCTTGGACAGCTTTGAAGGCAAGTCGATTTCCAAGGCGGACATGATCGCTGCGTTGTCGGTGCTCGAAAACTACATGGTGAGAAGGTATTTCGCCGGCGAGCCCCAAAACTACCTGAACAGCGTGTTTCCCGTCCTCTGGCAGGAAATTGACCTTCAGCGGCTGGGCGAGAGTCTGAAGCTTGCCCTTGCAAAGCGTAACTATCCGTCGAACAGCAAGATTCTCAAGGCCCTCGAGAATCGAAAAATGTATGGTAGCGGGACGACAAGAAGCCGCACGATTTTGGTTCTCGAAACTGTCAATAGAAAAATCTCAGAAGGGACGGGTGGATACACGGTGTTGGATTCGTCAGCGACGATCGAGCACGTTATGCCGCAAACTGTCAGCGACGATTGGAAGGAACAACTGGGCGTAATGTGGGAGCAAATCCATCGCGATTATCTGCACACGCTCGGGAATCTCACGCTCGTGACGGCTGAGTGGAATTCCGAACTCTCGAATGGTCCCTTTGTCGACAAACGTCAATTGCTTGCTGCCAACGCGTTACGCTTAAACGATTACTTCGCGACACCTTTTCCGATTTGGGGACGCCAGGAGATACGCGAACGGGCGGCTGTTTTAGGCGAGACTATTCTGGCGATTTGGCCGTCATTTTTGCCTAACGACCCGACCTCAGAATTAGATTTCACGAGAGAGAACAGTGAGTTTCATTTTGATGCGCTGCAGCGTATTGCGAAAAAGCTTAGGATCCCGTTTAAGCGAGTCAGTCCCTCGCGATATGAGTCTGAAGATAAATCCGTGCGACTCGTTGGCGTCAATTCCAAGGCATATTCGCGGTCGGGAGAATCCAACCGGTTTTGGTACGGAATCAGTCCGGTCCAGCGACAGTTTCTGGAGGATGTCTCTAGCGCCTGGATTGCATTTGAATGCGAAGTGCCTCAGAAGATACTGCTTTTCTCTCTTTTTGATTTTTCGCCGTTTTTCGAAAAACTTCAAGAGACCAATGGCAAACACTGGCACGTTGAGTTCTTCGAAACCAACGGAGCTTTCGAACTTCCCTTGCCCCTCGATGGTGCGAGAGTAGAGGTTTCACGCTATTTACTTCGAGACGATTAGCGTTTATACCAACTCTGCCATCGGCTTATGCCCATCCACCAAATACTGCGGCCTACCGGCAAGGTCCCGGATGGTGGTTTTGTTGGGGTCGAGGCCGAGCCTCTGGTAGAGGGTGGCGAGGACTTCGCCAAAGTGGACGGGGCGATTGACGGGTTCGCCGCCGAGCCGGTCGGTCGCGCCGATGACCTGGCCCATTTTCATGCCGCCGCCAGCGAGGAGGGCACAGCCGACTTGCGGCCAGTGATCGCGGCCGGCCTCTTTGTTGATGACCGGCGTCCGGCCGAATTCACCCCAGGCGACGACGGAGACGTCCTGGTCGAGCCCCCGCTCGTGCAGGTCTTGCACCAGGGCGGCCATTCCCTGGTCGAACTGCGGGCCGTGGGTGTTTTTGAATTCCGAGAAGTTTTGGCTGTGAAAATCCCAGCGGCCGAAGTTGAGCGTGACACAGCGGGCACCGGCTTCGACGAGGCGGCGGGCGATCAGAAAATGTTCCTGATTGCGCGGGGCACCGTCGCCGTAGTTTTGCGGAAAACCTTTGCCGTAACGCTCGCGGATTTTGGGATCCTCTTTGCTGACGTCGAGAGCTTCGGCCAGCTTGCTGGTGGTGAGGATGCCGAGGGCCTGCTGCGTGAAGGCGTCGAGGCCGTCGAGCTTGCCGCTGGCATCGACTTCGCGGCGGAGGCGGTCGAAACCGGAAAGCAGGTGCTTGCGGTCGCCGAGGCGGTCGACCGTGATGCCGCCAAGCGTCAGGTCCGCCTGCCCTTCGCCATTGGGCCGGAAAGCGCTGTGAGCCGGGCCAAGGAAACCGGGATGGCCAGGGGAGCCATACGGCGGATGGCCGGCCCGTGGCGACAGGCCGACGAACGGCGGAATGCCGGGCGTTGTGGACCCTTGGAGTTTGGACAGCGTCGAGCCGAGCGACGGCCAGCCCCCTGGCGGCTGGCGGTCGAAGGAGCGGCCGGTGTAACAGATGAAGGAGTCGTGGTTGCCGTTGGGGGAGCCGACCATGGTGCGAATCGGGACCAGCTTATCCATCATCTTCGCTAGCCGCGGCATGTGCTCACAGATTTGAACGCCGGGGACGCTAGTCTCGATGGGCTGAAACTCCCCCCGGATTTCCGCGGGGGCGTCCATCTTCAGGTCGAACATGTCCTGATGCGGCGGGGCTCCGCAGAGGTAAATCATGATGACTGCTTTGCGAGACTTCCCCAGCCCTTGCTTCGCTTCTGCACGCAAAAGGTCTGGCAACGCCAGCCCACCGACGCCGAGGGCACCAATGGTGAGCATTTCCCGCCGCGAAAGTCCGCTGCAGAGTCGCTGGGGCTGTCCGTAAATTGAAAGCATCAGTTTCTCTCGATGTTCGAGTCCATACCGAATCTTCATCGGCGACTTGATTGTATCAAAATTCGTTGATGTTTCCAAGCTTACCGAAATCGAAGAGCCTCCAGTTGACGCCATCTTTGAACGCGGAACCTTGAACCTCCCCCTGCTTGTCCGTTACCTTGGCGTCATGCTCGCTGAACTTCCCTTCATTGCCGATGCCCAAACTTTGATGCGGCGCGGCAAGCTGCGGCCGATTGACCTGGTCGAGCATTGTCTGGGGCGGATTCACCAGTTCGAGGACCAGATTCACGCCTGGGTGATGGTGGACGAGGAAGGTGCTCGCGCCGAGGCCCGCCGGCTGGGGAAGATGCTCGACGACGGCCAGGAGCCGGTGGGGCCGCTGCACGGAATTCCGATTGGCATCAAGGACATCATCGACGTGGCAGGCTGGCCAACCCTGTGCGGCAGCAAGCTCCGAGCAGGGCACGTGGCGAGTAAAGACGCATTTGTTGTGGCTACCTTGAGAGAAGCCGGCGCGATCTTTCTCGGTAAGACGGTCACCACCGAGTGGGCCAGCTTCGACCCGCCCCCCACCCGCAACCCCTGGAACCTCAACCACACCCCCGGCGGCTCCAGCAGCGGCAGCGCCGCTGCCGTCGCCATGGAAATGTGCATGGCCGCCCTCGGCACCCAAACCGGCGGCAGCATCATCCGGCCGGCGAGCTACTGCGGGGTGGTGGGTATCAAGGCAAATCATGGCTACATTCCGCTCGACGGCATTTTTCCTTTCAGCATGCACCTGGACCATGTAGGACCTATTGCTCGCACGATCGAGGACGTCTACGAAATCTTCAGTCGCTGCGTCTTCTCGCACGGCAGCAACAACATCGGGGGGATGGTTCCTCATCGGATTCCGGAACGGCTGTTCGTACTTCGCGGTGGACTGGTTGAGCAGGCTGATGCATCAACCCGAAAAAACTTTGAAGAGGTCATTAGCAAACTTTCGCATCGCTTCGAGATCCTCCCTCTGGAGGTACCAGGATGGTTCGCTGAAATTCCTGTGCTGCATCGCCGCATTATGGCCGTAGAGGCCGCTGAAGTGCATCGTGACGCCTTTGAGAGAAATGCTGAGAGTTTCGCTCCGAGGATTCGCAGCTTGATTAATGAAGGACGACATTGCACCACACTCGACTACGCTTACGCTTTGCGCCGGCAAAGGGAATTTCGCGAATTGGCAAGTCAGGAGTTACATAAACTGTTTGCTGACAATTGTGTGCCCATACTCTTGATGCCTTCCACACCCACAGCCGCCCCGAATCTCGACACAACAGGTGACCCAGTCTTTAACTCGCTTTGGAGCTTCCTTGGGCAGTTTGCCGTCACAATACCTAGCGGCTTTACTTCCACTGGGTTGCCTCTTGGTCTTCAACTCACCTACGGCGGTTGGACGGGAGAAAACGCACTCATTCCGGTCGCTAATGAGATCGAAAAGTGTCTTAACCTTAGTCTGCGACCTCCGTTACTTCGAGCCTCGAAATCTGAGCAAACACCATGATACGTAGCTTCTTGTTCGTCACGTTTTTTGTCGCTTTCAGCATTGTCGCTCGTTCGCAGGCAGTGGAAAGTGCCCTCGATCCCCGCAAGCCCGCTGCCATCGAAACCGAAGAAGTCCCTCCGGTTCCCGCGGAATTGCAAGCCAAACTGGCCCAGTATCAGAACCTGCGGGCTGCCGGATTCGCCGGCTGGGATCCGGCGGGGAAGGGGATTCTGATCCGGACCCGGTTTGGCAATTCGCTGCAGCTTCACCGCGTGTATGAGCCGGGGGGACGGCGGGAGCAGATTACGTTCTTTGATGAGCCGGTGGATGGGGGATTCATTCCGGGGGCCAAGGACGAGGGAATGCTGCTTTCAATGGGGAGCGGGGGGAATGAGAACAACCAGATTTATTTTCTGGACCGAAAGAATTTCAAAACTACGCTGTTGACGGATGGCAAATCCCGCAACGGCATCAATGTTGTTCACGAGGACGGCTCGCGGATGATCATTAGCAGCAACCAGCGGAATGGACGTGATACCGATCTGTATTTGGCCCATCCGCGCAAGTCCGGTTCGAAGCTGCTGATGGAGGTGAGAAACGAATTCTGGTCGGCAGCGGATTGGTCGCAGGACGGTCAGACGTTGGCGCTCATTCGGACGGTGTCGGCGAACGAATCGTATCCGGCCCTCCTCGACCTCAAGTCGGGCCAAAAATCCGAACTGCCCCGCGTGAATGAGGAAAAGGCCTCCTATGGCCCGATGGCGTTTTCCCCCAGCGGCGAATTCATTTACATCGTCGCCGATGCCGAGGGAGAGTTCTCGCAGCTCTATCGCCGCGAGAAAAAGAGTGGCGAGTATAAAAACCTCACGGCGGATATTCCTTGGGACGTAAACGGCTTGGAGATCGATGCCAAGACCGGCCTCGTCGCCTTCTCGGTGAACGAGGACGGCGCGAGCAAGGTCTTTGTCATTTCTGAAAGTGAATCCCAGCAGCCAAACCGCCGCGAACTCAAGCTCCCCCTCGGCATTGTCTCCTCGCTCGAATTCTCCCCCGACGGCAAGCATCTCGGCTTCACACTCGCCCGGCCGGATGCACCGGCGGATGCCTACTCCGTCAATCTCGACAACGGCGAACTGACCCGCTGGACTTTCAGTGAAGTTGGCGGCCTCAATCCGGCTGCGTTCGTCACTCCCAAGCGGATCCGCTTCAAGTCCTTCGATGACCGCGAGATACCCGCTCACGTTTACATGCCGAGAACCTCCTCGCTCATTCTTCCCAAGGCCCCGGTCCTCATCAACATCCACGGCGGCCCCGAAGGGCAGGCCCAGCCGTACTTCACCGGGGCGACGCAGTTCTACGTCAACGAGCTCGGCGTCGCCGTCATCTTTCCCAACGTCCGCGGCAGCACCGGCGATGGGAAGACGTACCTCAAGCTCGACAACGCCGAGACGCGAGAGGACAGCGTCAAGGACATCGGAGCCCTGCTTGACTGGATCGCCACGCAAGATGAACTCGACTCCAGCCGCGTGGCGGTCACGGGCGGCTCGTATGGCGGCTACATGGTGCTCGCGTCCCTGGTCAATTTCCCCGACAAGATCAAAGCCGGTATCGACAACGTCGGCATCGCCAACTTCAACACGTTCCTGGAAAGAACTTCCGCTTACCGCCAGGATTTGCGGCGCGTCGAGTACGGCGACGAGCGGGACCCGAAGATGAAAGCTTTCTTCGAAAAAATTAGCCCCGCCAATCGCGTGGACAAAATCAAGTCCGACCTGCTCGTCGTTCATGGCAAAAACGACCCTCGCGTCCCGTTTTTCGAGGCGCAGCAAATCGCCGCGAAGGTTCGCGAAAAAAGTCGACCCGTCTGGACCGTTTATGCCGCCAACGAAGGTCACGGCTTTGCGAAGAAAGAGAACGTGGACTACCTGCGGGCGGTGGAGGTGATGTTCCTGAAAAAGAGTTTTGGCCTCAAGTAGTGGGGTAGGCTTGCAGTCTGCCCGGCTTTCTATTTCTTAACGCAAAGTCGCGAAGACGCAGAGAGGCAAAGGGAAGCAGGGTGAGGGGATGAAGAGATTTGCTATTGGGCTATTCCTGAGCTGCGCGGTTTTCTTGCTTGTGTCTTGCGGCACGCCCAAGGCTCCGGCGGTTTCGGAGTCACAGCCGGACTCCGGCAGCAATCACGTGCTCCTCGACGAAGTCAACACCGCAGGAAAGTGGTTCCACGCCAAGAAAACCCGGCCGATTTGGGCCCAAGAGATCAAGGAAGCGAAGAAGGTCAAGACGCTGGAGGGGGAGGAGACTGTTGAGCCGGGGCATTTTCTTTGCAAGGGTGAGGCAGGGGATATCTGGCCGCAGAAGAAGGCGGACCTGGAGAAGAAGTACGTGGCCACCGACGAAGAAACGGACGGCTGGCGAAAATATCTGCCGCGGCCGGATGCGGAAGGAGTAATGGCGGTTCAGGTGGATCATCCGTTCGTCGTCTACGCCAAATGGGGCAAGCTCCAAGGGAAAGGGGGAGATTTTCTGATCAAGAACTACGCCGACAAGGGGCATGATCATCCCGCCGATGTCTGGCTGGTTGACCGGAAACTGTTTGGGCAAACGTACGAACGAGTGGCGGCGGCGAAATGAGGTTTTCGCGGCGGCGGCAAACTCTTCGTAGCCGTTACGAGCGGACTCTCGAGGACATTAGGGGTCCAGAGACCGCCGTCGAATCGATGCATTCCGAGGGAACCCAATCGGCATCGATGGAACAGGAAGTTTACCCATGCGGTTGATTCGAATCGCGCTCTTGCTAGCAATTCTCGTGGCCCCTCGCGCGGCAATTGCTGGTCCTCCTTCTTACCTGCTCTTGCGCCGCACCGAATCTCCTGCGGCACCGGGTGGGGGGCACACCGGAGCCCGCGGATTCGACGCCCGCACCCAAGGCTATGCCTACGGCCATTTCGGCGCCTGCCCCCAGTCGCAGCCCCAGCGGCAGTTTGGGATGTACCGAACGTACACCCAGTGGAGCTTCCGATAGAGTAGTCCGCTCACGCCGTGAGCGGACATTCCCGCACAGGGAGTGTACGGGCTACTATTTCATTGACTGGGCACGGCTCGCGGCACTAGAATCCGGGTGTCGAGGGGTGGAGGTCGTTTTGGAGGCAGCAGTCGTGAGTGGAATGCTTAGTTCTCGCCTGTGGGGAGTTGTCGCCGGGCTGGCGTGCCTGAGTGGGGCCGACGTTACCTTGGCTCAATACTCCTTCGTGCAGACCCCCTTCAATTCCGCCAGTCACAGCTTTTACGAAAACATTGGGACCGCTTGGGGTGTGCAAGGGCGGGGCTGGTTCGCTAATTTTGGGGGCGGGGGTGGAGGTGTTCCGGCCGGATTTGGAGGATTTGACCCGAATGCGCAGGCTAACTTTGGTGCCGGTTTTCGCGGGAATGGTTTCAGCGGGAGGTTCTTGCTCACTGCTGGCCAAGGGAGTGATTCGACATTGACCACCAGCACGCCGGGCGTGATGGTCCCCAATGGCGGGATGGGCTTCTTCAGCGAGGTGCAACAGCGGCCGTTTGTGCTCGGCGTGATTCCCGTCGTCGGCGAAGGAGTTTCCCCCGTCCGCTGGCGGCTGGAAAGATTGGCCGAGCAAGGAGATTCACCCGGCGCTAGCGGCAGTAGTAATACCGATGTCAACGAGAGCGGCAGCGGCTCCTCCAGCACCAGCACCGCCGAGCGAGGCGACCTGAGCGTCTCTGCAATTAAGGCCCAGCAAGCCGCCGAAGAAGCCGCCAAAGCGGGTGAAGTCGCTGAGTTGCTCGCCAAAGCGCGCGAGTTGGAAACTGCCGGCAAAACTTCCAGCGCCAAGATCCACTATCGCCGCGCTGCCCTTCGCGCCACGGGAAAAGAGCAGCAGGAGATTGCGGCGAAGCTTCAAGAGCTGGACAAAAAGTAGAGCATAGTAGCGTGCACACTTCGTGTGCAGGAATGTCCGCTCGCGGAGTGAGCGGACTACTTTCCAAACTCCCGCGGCCCAAACACCTTCTCCCGATACAGCACCAGCCCGTGGGTGGCGTGGAACAGGCGGGCGCATTCCACGTCAACGGCCTTGGTCTTGCGGAACTGCTCGCAGAGCTTCCAAGCGGCCCGCTTCATCCAGGGCGCATCCAGATCCTCTTTAGTAAGCTGCTCCTTGGTCAGGGCTTCCGCCAGAAACTCGAAGACGTGGCCGGAGGATGCCATCCACTCGGTGATGTCGGGGGCACTGGCGGGGCGCTGGAAATACTTGGAGGAGAGCGAGCCATCGGTGTTCTGAGACGCTTTCGCCCGCGCGATTTCGGCTTGGATTTTCTCCTCGCACTTTTGCCAGATCCCTTCCAGTTTTCCACCGGCGGCCAGGTGGCGATTGCGGACCAAGGCCAAGCCGTACATGCGGTGAGTGCCGCCGCAGGGGCTTTCGTCGATGTTGTAGCTGAGCTCCGTCTCGACGAGTTGTGCCAGGCTCCATTCCTTGCCGTCGCTGGCGGTCCATTTGTGGTCGGTCGGGTGATAGGCGGTCAGGGCCATGATGGTCCAGCTATACTCGCGTTCCATGTTACGCGGCACATCGAGCTCGATCTGGCGGACATAGTCGGCGATCGTGTGCTCTTTTCCTTCCACCATGACTTTCTCTTCGAGCTTGAGCCCTGTGTCCGAGAGGTATCCCATCCACTGGTCGTAATGGCCTTGTCCGGCAAGGGACCCTCCTTCTAAGAGTGCCCGCACTCCTCGGCGGCCGGTTTTTTCGTCAATCACGTCCCCCTCCTCCAGATGCCAACCCTTCATTTGGCCACCGCCGAGGGCGTATTCGACCGCGGGAACATCTTTGTCGCCGGCCCGGACGAGGAATTTTCTTTTGTAGGCAAGTGCCCCATGAATGATTTGCCAGGCCGCCTGATCTTTCACATCCAATCGCCGCTTTTCCAGCGTGAAATCGAGAGCGTCGTCAATTTGCTTGAGGAGATCGGCATCATCGGGGAGTTTGCTCGGATCCTTTGCGGTGGTGGCCGTGCCGGTCGTTGGTCCTGTCGTACCAGGTGGGATTGCGGGAGTCGAACTGCCGCAGCCAGCAAAGGACACAACAGCCAGCCAGCCAGCTAAAAGCAGGGAAGTTCGCGGAAGATTGAGCATAGAAGGCAGAATTGTCGGCAGGAGGAATGTGGAGACTCAAGTATACCCCGCGTGTAGCGATATCGGGCGCAGAACGCCATTCCTGCATGAAGGGTGAGACGAATTCTCAATAATCCCGAATACCGAAAGATTTTTCCCCCCCTCCGCTCGTGAAGGTTGAACACATTTACCGCCGTCCCTACAATCCAGCCCATGATAGCGCGCAAGCCGATTTTTCCAGGTGTGATTGAAATCAACTTCCAGGCCGGAGAGTTGCTCGGGTGCAACGTTTATTTGGTTTTTGACCAAAGCGAGTGGATGCTGATCGACATCGGCTTTGATGAGACCGTAGAGGAAATCGTGGAGCTAGTGAGGCAGATGGACTTTCCGCTGGGAAAGTGCAAGATGCTCATCGGCACGCACGCCGATGTGGACCACGTGCAAGGACTGGCGAAGGCCAAGCAGCTTTTGAAGGCCCCGGTCTACGCCCACAAGCGGGCCGTGCAGCCGCTGGAGTCCGGCGACAAGCTTCGGACCTTCGCCGAAATCGAGGCCCAGAACATCCACATGGAAATGCCACCAGTCAAGATTGATCACACCTTGGAGGATGGGGACAAAATCAAAATCGGCGCCAAGGAACTGGAAGTCTGGCTGACTCCGGGACATACCGACAGCCAGCTCAGCTTTCGCATGGGGGACATCCTGTTCAGCGGGGACAACATCTATCGCGACGGATGCGTGGGGGCCATCGATGCACATCACGGGAGCGACATTCCCGCTTTCATCAAGTCGCTGGAGCGTATTCGGGCCAGCGATGTGAAGTGGCTCTGCCCCAGCCACGGTCCGGTTTTTCGGAAGGACAACGGGCTGCTCGATAAGACGATCGCCCGCTTGAACAGCTATCTGCACATGGCCGATTGGGGCACGTGCGCCACGGATTGGCCATTGATGGACGAGTGGGAGGATGAGATTGCCAGCGGCAAGCGGCCTACGTAGCTATTTTGGATGGAGCTGCTGGTAGCGCTTGCGGTTAGCGTCGGACAGTGCTTTGTCCACGAATTGGTCAAAGATGGCGAGCGCCGCGATTTCTCCTTGCCAGGGCCGCATCCCTCCGGCATCCGCCTTGAGCACGAGCGGACCCTGTTCCCAACTGGCGATCGGGCTATGAACCTCGCTGTTGACGATGACTTTCACTCCATCCACAACCGCGCTCACCGCTCCTTCTTTACAAGCCAGGGTCAGATAGTGCGGCGAGCCGAGAGTTATTTCGCCAAGCTCCACCACAATGGGAGTGCTGCTGGAAGCTCCTCGTAAGTGGACGATGAGATCCTTTCCCTTTTGCAGGAGCAAGAAATCCTCGTTCTCCAGCGGGCCGAGCGAGCACAGGACCGCAGGCTGCGGGCTGACGGTTTTTTCGGGCGTGAACAGGATGTCGCAAGCGAATTCGCCTGACTTCTTGACCAGCGAAACAGTATCCTTGCCTTCTTCCTCGGACTGGTCCTCAGGCAATGTTACTTGCAGGTTGCCCGTTTCAGGGTTTCTGGCAAACCGCTTGTCAGTCCCTTCATACAAAAACACTGCCGAGGCACGGTTGACCGGCCACTGAACTTCCCGCGGCTGGATGTTCGCCGCGGTCGCAATGCCGGACTCGTTGGCCGTTAGCTGCAGAACCTGGCTGCCGCCACTGCGTTGAAAATCGACTTTTCCTTCGGACACATCGAGCTGGGTATTTGTTTCCGCCACAATCAGCCGGAACTCCGTGCCGCGGACCGTGGCAGTGGCATGCGGAGTGGAGAATACCATCGGCCCCTTTGGTTGCTTAGCGACGCTGGCGACGAGCTCACCGCGCTCCAGACGGACATGTTTGGCCTGGTTAGCATCGGCGCTGAGATCGGATTGCGAATCTCCCAGGATGCGAACGGTGGTGCCGTCCTTGTATTTCCAAACGACCGTGGAACCCGGTGCCGCCACGATCGTCTCTCCCGTGGAAATCGCTTGCCCCAGCCGGAGGGTTTCCTCGTTCGTTCCCTTCATCCGCACCACCTGGCCACTCAGTTCCTCAATGTTCGCAACCGCGCGGGGAGCCGACTCTTGATACCGCCAAACAAGGAAGCAGAGGAGCGGAACGGCAATGAGGGAAATGCCCCCCGCGAACTTGAACCAGGGGCTGATGCCTGGCGGGCGAACCTTGGTCTCAATCTCCGCTTCGGCAATGGCTCGCAGATCGGCGACCTGGTTATAAACCTCTTCTTCGCCCCGCTCAAAATCCGTCAGTCGCTGCTGCACCATGATGATGAAGTTTTTGCGATCCACGGCGAACTTCTGTCCAAGCAGGTCGTCCACGATGAGCTGCTCGCGCAACTCCACCGCCTTCGCTGGCTCCGTCCGCAGGTGGGCAATGAGCTGCTCCAAGTCCGCTTCGGCGAGGCCGGCAGGATCTTCGAGGAAGCGGTGCATGAGTTCTTGATCGGTCATTTCAGTGTGATGTTAACCTTCGGCAGCCAGCGTACTCGTTATGCATTCCTTCAGACTCGCTCGAATTCGAAACAAGGCCACGCGAATTGCTTCGGCGGTCGATTTCATCTTTTCGGCAATCGTTGCGCTGGGCAATTCCTGCTCATACTTTAAGGCCAACATCTTGCGGCTTTGTTGGGGGAGCTTTTCATAACAACCGTCCAGCGCGTGCCGCACCGGGCCTTCGCTGAGCGAAGTCTCCCCCTCCTGCTCGGCCCGCAGGAAAATCTCCACCAGTGCTTCGCGCTGCAATCGACCGCGGCGGGAGTTGCGGCGGAAGTAGTTGAGGCACAAGTTGCGGGCGATTCCCTTCAGCCATTGTTTGGGGGGCACATCCACCGGCATCCGGTCAAAGAAGCGGTAGAGCTCCACATAAACATCCTGAGCAACGTCGTCGACATCGTGGCGCGGCACACCCATTCCGGCGATGTACGCCCGGATGTTGGGACTCGTGTCGCGGACAATGTCGTCGTAATCCAGCGGCTGTGAACCTTCCGTCATCCTGCTTCTCCCGACTAAAATGGTTGTGGCGTGATGCCATTGTTACAAGGAAATGCAGTGGCGGGGAAGGATTTTTTAGGGGATGTTGGAGCGGTTTCTTGGTGGCGTATCGGCACGGCTCCACGTGCGCCGCTGATTGGAGGGACCGTCTCCACGCGTCCATCTGCAGCGCAAGCTATTGATATAATAGGAGTTGCGCTGGAAGTTGCAAATCGAGTGCGACCGATACGCTCCATCGGCCTATTGCCTTGAGATTCCTGTACTTCCCGCGGTTCCTTGACAAAACCACCCTGCTCGACTAACTAAGGTCGTTTCCCCTTCAGTGCGCGAGGTTGGTTAATGGCGGCATCTAGCGAGAGTTCCGGCGAGTTCGACGACTTCGACGAAGAAGACTTCGACGACGAGTTCGACGACGACTTTGAAGAAGAGTTGGACGACGAGTACGAACTGGCCGACCTGGAGGAAGTCACGGAAGAGGATCTGGCGGAAGACGAAAACGCCGACATCGGTTTTGGGGACTTCGTGGATGAAGATGAGGAAGGAGCCGCCGAACCGGCCATTCCGGAAGAGCCCGCCGCTGAAGAAGCCGAACCAGCACCCAAAAAGAAGGGGAAGGGAAAGGCCAAGGCAGTCGAACCCGACGATGAGGACGACGATTAGCTGGGCGATGGACTCTGACCCGCGCCGAACATCAAGCTGGAATCCACGCCCACGCAAAGCCGTGGGCGCGCCACCCATTCTCTAATTAGAAATTCCAGCTCATGCCCATGTTGATCCCCTGCACCCAATACTCCGTGGATTGGAACTGAAAGGCGGGCAGATTGGGGCCGACAACCGGGCCGGGAACTTGCGAGAGATTGACGCGGCGGTCGATCTGTTCCCCGGAGACGACCACATTCGACATCCAAATGAAGTTGTAACCGACGTGCACGCTCACCGTCGGGCGGATGTGATAGGCCAGATTGAGAGTAAGCTCCGGGATATAGCAAATGCGATCCCGTGCGTGGGTGCCGATGTTACTGGGCTGAGCGAGCAGGCCGCCAACAGAGGGAGTACCGGGACCGGGGGGAAACGAAATATCCCGTCCACCATTGATGATGACCTGCTGATGGTTGTTGCCGATGCCCAGTTTGGCCAATCCAGTCAATGACCAATCGCCTCGGCCCATTACCCCTTGCACGCCAAACATGGCTCCGTGGAATTCGTTCGTGGCGCGGAAGCGGTCGAAGACGTCGATTTTCGCGCCGAAGGCCAGAGAGTTCGGATCGATGATATAGCTGGAGCTGTCTACTCGCAGGTCATCATCCATCCGCAAAAACTGATAGCCGCTGATGAGATCCAGGCGGCGTAGGCGGCTCCGCTCCAGCATGATGCGAAAATAGGCATCCGAACCAATCAAGTTATTGGTGAATTTGGCGTGAACATCGCCGGCGACTTCGCCGGGAAAGCCGACCAGGAGGGCGTCTTCGCGGGCAAGCTGCACATTGTAAAACGGTCGGCCGAGGATCGTGCTGCCGTCGGTGGCTCGGTCGAAATGTTCGCTGGTCCCGTCGAGACCGTAGATCCGCACACCGATGCCCGCGTTATGAGTGCCATCCAGCCAGGTGCCCAGCGTAATGCGGACGCCAGGTTGCAGGTCGCGGCCTGAAATATCATCGCCATACAGCGTCTGGTAGCCAGCGGTGCCGACAACGGCGGCATCGTCATGAATTGTTCCCAGTGGACTGGTGCCGACAATGGGGGGCAAGTCCGTCCCCTTCATCCACCACATGAGAAATTCCGCACTTCCCCACAGGTCCCAACAGCGGCGGCCACGAGGGTCGCCACACGCACCATCGGCACAACTGGGGTCAACCAAGCCGCCGCAAGAAACGCCATCCACGCAGGTTGCATCAACATAGGAGGCGGGAATTGCGCCCCATGTTGGATCCGCTGCCGCTACCCAAGGCGCAGCTTGCCCGGCATTGGACGGCATTGGAAGCTGTGCCTGCGCGGACAGGGGGATGCTCAGCACCACCGCCGCGACAAGTAGGATCGAGTTCGACTTCATGGGCAGAGCTCACTTGCGTGGAAAAAAAACGCCAGTCGCTACCAGTGAATCGACCGGTAGAAACCGAAAAATCAAAACAATCGCTCTAAACCGTAAGGGAATTGCAGACGTCCGGGTCTGTGAGGTTTCGCTCACTTTCCCAGTCACCGCGTCTTCCTGAGGCCCATCGGCAGAATCTGCCTATCTTCCTCGTTCGTACATTTTCGGCCGCTGACGGTCGTTCCGATTAGCGAAAGTGTGAGGGTTGTAGGAGTGACAACGCTGAGTGAGCAGCCAGCGCGAAGAAACAATGTGTCCGGCATTACCAGTCCAAAGGTCACTTCTAAAAAGACCACAAAAAGCATTGCTTTACTGCGTGACAAAGTCCTCGCGTCACCCCAAAAGACTGGGAATTCCACGGACGAAAAAGCCGTCCAAGCGTAGGATAAGGGTGTAAACTTTCGAACCGCAAGACTTTACCAATATCGATGCTTCCTTCCCCTATGAGCGCTCCCACCCAGGTCAACGGCATTCCCACCGGCTGGAAAGCGGACCTGCTGGCTGTCCTTGGCGGGCCGATTCAGCGTCGGCTTGCCCAGTGGGGAAAGGTAGTGCAGCAAATCGCCGCCTTTGAGCCGACCCTGGAGGCAGAAGATAATGCCCAGCTTCGCAAGCGAAGTCTCTCTCTTAAATACCGGGCCAAGAGTGGCGAGAGCCTCAGCCGAGTGTTGTCCGAGGGATACGCCCTGGTCCGCGAAGCCAGCCGTCGAGCAATTGGACTGCGGCACTTCGATGTGCAGATGATCGGAGGCATTTCCCTGTTCAACGGCTGCATCGCGGAAATGGAAACCGGAGAAGGGAAAACCCTCACCGCCACGTTACCGCTCTATATCCACGCTCTGCTGGGCAAGGGTGCCCACCTGGCGACGGTGAATGATTACCTGGCGGAGCGCGATGCGGCCACCATGCGGCCCGTTTTTGAGCTGCTGGGCATGAGCGTGGGTGTCATTCTCACGCCGCAGAAGTCCCCAGAGCGCCGCGAGGCCTATGCCTGTGACATCACGTACGGCACAGCCAAGGAATTCGGTTTCGACTTCCTTCGCGACCGCCTGCTTTTGCGACGCATGGGAGCCTTGCAATCGAGTCTTCTCGGCGAGCTCACTGCCACCAAGGCCGACGACGGAGGCGAATTGCCAGTCCAGCGGGGCTCGCACTTCTGCTTGGTGGACGAAGCCGACAGCATTCTCATCGATGAAGCGCGTACCCCACTGATTATTGGTTCCCTCGGCGAAAAGGCGATTGAGAAGATCGTCACCATGTATCGCTGGGCAGCGCAAATGGTGCCCAAATTCGATGAAGAGGAGCACTTTGAATACGATCACGACGACAAGAAGGTCGAGCTCACCGGTTCCGGCCGGCAGCTCGTGCGGGGCCTGCAAAAGCCCGATCTCCTCAGCACCGCGGGCCTGATTGACCTGTATCAATACATTGAACGGGCCATCAAGGTGGACCGCGATTTCTTTCTGGACCGGCAGTACGTGGTCAAACAGGGGGAGATCGTCATTGTTGACGAGAACACCGGCCGCCTCGCCGAAGGGCGCAAGTGGCGGGACGGCATTCACCAGGCGATTGAGGCCAAAGAGGAAATCGAGGTGACAGTGCCAACCGGGCAGGCCGCCCGCATCACCGTGCAAGACCTCTTTCTGCGGTACAAGCATCTGGCCGGCATGACCGGAACCGCTATGACTGCCGCTCGTGAGTTCGCCAAGGTTTACAAAATGCGGGTTATTCCGGTGCCAACGAATCGTCCCTGTGTGCGACAGCGGCTGCCGGACAAGGTTTTCGGAACGGAAGAAGAGAAATGGCAGGCCATCTCGGCGGAGATTCGCGAGATGTTCCATCAGGGGCGGCCGGTTCTGGTCGGCACTCGATCCATTGACAAATCGCAACACCTGTCGCGTTTGCTCACCGATGCGGGCATTCCCCACCGGGTCCTCAACGCCCACGAGATTGCCGCCGAAGCCGAAATCGTCGAACGTGCCGGCGAACAGGGCAAGGTAACGGTCGCCACCAACATGGCTGGCCGCGGCACCGACATCAAACTTGCCCCGACAGTTGCCGATGCCGGTGGCTTGCACGTCATTTGCAGCGAATTGCACGATTCGGCACGGATCGACCGCCAGCTCATGGGGCGTTGTGCCCGGCAAGGTGACCCAGGCACCGTGCGGCAATATATGTCGCTGGATGACGAGGTGATTCGAACCGGTTTCGGCCCCGAAAAAGCCAAGGCGATGACGGAGCTTGGCAAGCGAGGCGGCAACTCACAGCAATACCTTGGGCTGCTCAAACGGTCCCAGAAAAAAGTGGAACGGCGGCACTTGCGAGACCGCTTCGTGCTGCTTTACCACGAAAAAGAACGCAAAAAGATGCAACAAGAAATGGGGCAAGATCCCTATCTCGATACTCCAGATTAAGACGTCTCTTGCCCTTACAAACCCCCAAAGGCACACCCTTTGCATAACGAACGCTGCCCCGCTCCAAGGCTCTGCCTTTTCGGCGGATAAAACGCAGCCATTTTTAACGATTTTAGCGGAACTAGCGGCCCTATTAACCTCGTCAAAACTGGAATAGGTCCAGCCCCCCGGTTTCGCACAACTTGCACTCGCGACCATTCCAACTTTGAAAAAATCGACCTATGGCGACTGACCAAACGCAAGTAAGCCAGGACGACCAGATTGAGAAGACCAAGCAGCAGATTCGCGGCCTGGTTGGCGAAATTGCGCAGCTTAGCAAGAGCGACATGGCGCCGGAGGAGTACTACGCCGCATTCTTGCAGCGTGTGATTCAGGCCCTGGCCGCCATTGGCGGCGCTGTTTGGATTCTGGGTGAGGGAAAACGCCCGCAGCTTTCGTATCAGGTCAAGCTCAGCCCCAACCTGCTGGATAATTCCTCGGAAGACGCGCAAAAGCACTTTCGCCTGCTCGACTACGTCATCGGCAGCGGCCAGCCCGCTTTGATTCCGCCAATGTCCGGTGCCGGCGATGAAAAAATGGGGGGGAACCCCACGCAGCAGCTCCTGGTCATCGCTCCCTTGGGTCATGATGGCGCAGTGGAAGGGCTCGTGGAAATTTTCCAGCGCCCCGACGCCCAGCCGAACACGCAGCGCGGCTATCTCCGCTTTCTGCTTCAGATGTGCGAGCTGGCCGGAGAATGGTTCAAAAACCGCAAACTCCGCAACTTCAGCGACAAACACTCTCTTTGGGCCCAAGCCGATCAGTTTTCCCGCGCGGTGCATGAGAGCCTGGTGCTTCGCGAAACCTGCTACACGGTGGTCAACGAAGGCCGCCGCCTGATGGGGTGCGACCGGGTCACGGTCGCCATCAAAAAGGGGTCCAAGTGCTACGTCGAAGCCGTGAGCGGCCAGGACACGCTCGATAACCGCTCGAACGTCGTCACGTTGCTCGGCACACTTGCCTCTCGGGTCTGCGCCTCGGGCGAGCCCCTCTGGTATCTCGGCTCGACCGACGATTTTCCGCCGCAGATTGAATCCGCTATCGAAGAGTACGTCGACCAGTCCTACACCAAATCGCTCGCCGTCATCCCCATCCGCAAGCCGCAGTCCACCGTGGCCGCCCCGACAACTGGCGGGCAGACCGAAGTTGCCGCCAACAGTGGCGAGATCATCGGGGCCCTCATCGTCGAGCAGATTGAAAGCGAAATCCCCCGTGAAATCCTCACGCCGCGGCTGGACCTGGTGTACGAGCATAGTGCCCGGGCCATCACGAATTCGATCGATCACAGCAACCTCTTTCTGATGCCCGTGTGGCGGGCCATCGGCAAGAGCGCCTTCATCGTGCAGGCTCGCACGCTTCCCAAGACGCTGACGATTACCGGCACCATCCTGGCCCTGCTCATCCTCTCGATTGCCATTCCCTGGAATTACGACATGTACGCCAAGGGAGTCCTCCAGCCGGTCAAGAAACGGGATGTGTTTGCCCCACAGCCGGCACGGGTGTTGGAAGTGCTAGTGGACAACGGTGCCCGCGTCAAAGAGGGAGACGTTCTCGCCCGCTTGGAAAGCGATCAACTCAAGCAACAGTTGAATGAAGCGAGTGGCGAATTGAGCAAGTCCACCAAACGACTCGATGCTGCCCGCGACCTGCTTAGTCGAATTGAACGCAATGGCACCGTCAGTGAAATCGAGCGGAACCGTGCCCGGGCTGACTTTGAATCAGAAACGGTCGCCGTCAAGAGTCTGGCGGAGAGACTGGCAATCCTGCAGTCGCAGCAGGAGAAGCTGGAAATCAAGAGCCCGATCAGCGGCCGCATTATTACCTGGGATGTGAAAAAACTGCTCGATAAGCGGCCAGTCGATGTGGGTCAGGTGCTGATGACCATCGCGGCAGACGACACGGACTATGAGGCCGAGCTCTACTTGCCGGAACGGCGGGTCAAGCACGTCGTGGAATATCGCAACAAGATGCAAGCCAAAGATTCCACGAAGGACTTGGCAGTCACCTTCATCGTGATGACCGACCCCGGCATTTCGCATTCCGGTGAGGTCCTCGACATTCACCCCGGCGCAGACCCGAGCGAGGAGCATGGCAACATGGTCCGCATCCGGGTTAAACCGGAGGGGGAACTCACGAATCCTCGCCCCGGCGCAACCGTCACGGGACGGATTCACTGTGGCCGAGCCCCACTGTTGTGGTGCAAGTTGCATGAAGCCAAGGAGTGGTGGGACGGCACCTGGTTTGGTCTGTAATTCAATTCCTGTTCGTGCTCTGACTCGGCATAGTATTCCCCCGTTTGAAATTTTGGAGAGCTTGTTATGACTCGTCGCTTCCTTGCCGGAACGCTGCTCGCCTCGCTGGCGGTTGTCGGCTGGTGGACGCTGGCCAGTGCTCAGAATGTCCCCGGTCGCAGCGGGACGGAGAGCGTGCCGACTCCTCGACCGCGCGAAGCGGGCAGCGCGCCGCGGACCGCTTTCCCCAAGGCCAAGAACGAAATTGAAATCCTGCACGCCCTCGTCACTTCCACGGACCCCATCAAGCTGCCGGCCAGAGAAGCTGGGAGCATCGTGGAAGTCGCCGTGAAGCGCGGTTATGAAGTCAAGATCGGCGACATCGTCGGCCAGATCGACGATAGCGATGCCGTAACCAAGGTGGAAATTGCCAAGCGGGAACAGGAGGCAGCCAAAGCCAAGGCGGATAGCCCGCATGAACTCAAAGCGGCCAGAGAAGGCGAGGGAGTTGCCAAAGAAAACTATGACGTCAACCTGGCTCTGAACAAAAAGGGAGATGCCGTCTCTCAATTTGAGTTGCGGCGGTCCTGGTTTGAATGGCAACGGGCTCAGGCGCAAATTGGCGTGGCGGAAACGGAGCAGATTGTCGCCCGCCATACGCAAATGGCCAAGCAAGCCCAAATCGTGGCCGCGGAAAATGAAATTCGCCGCCGCAAGCTGACATCGCCGGTCGATGGAGTTGTCATTCAAGTTTTCAAGCACGTGGGGGACTGGGCTCAACCAGGCGATCCCGTGATGGAAATCGTCCGGATGAACAAAGTGGAAGTCGATGGCTGGGTCCTATCGGATGAAGCCTCGCCCGCTGATGTCTTTGGTAAGCCAGTGACGATTTATGTGGACTTGCCCGGACCCTCTCACAAGGACAAGCCGCATGTAGTCAAAGGACACATCACGTTTGCCAGCCAGGTCATGCAGGGCTCTGGCAATAGCCGGCAGTTTCGGGTTTCCACCGAGGTCGATAACGAGCAGGTTGACGGATTCTGGGTGATTCAGCCGGGAACCGAGGCCCGGATGGTGATTGATTTGAACGGCCAGGCCATTCCGCGGCCGACACCACCGGCGCTCAAAACCAGTCCGATCATCTCCAAAGTCGAGGCCCTCAAGCCGGCTGAAGAAGTGAAGCCAGAGCCCATGAAGGAAGCCGCGCCGACCGTGGATGTCAAACCGGCAGCAGAACCCGTTGCCGAGATTCCGGAGCCCAAAGTTGCCGTGCCGCCCAAGGTAGAAGTCGCCCAGCCCAAGGAAGAAAAACTGGCCCCGATGCCAAAAGCTGAAGCGACAAAACTTGCCGCCCCAAAAATCGAAGCCGCAAAGCCCAAGGCAGAAATCACTCGTCCCGCGGCAAACCCGGAGGTCGACGTCTATTCCCCTCGCGCCTACGGCAGTCGCACAGCCCCAAAGCCTTCGCCGAAATCCAACACCAAGAACTAACCCTGACTCCTGACCCCTGCCCCCTCCCCACATGGCCACTCTTGCCGAAAGCCTCGTCAGCAGCACCAGCAGGCCACTCCTGCTGCGCATGCGGCCCGATCTTTCGGCTCGCCGGCATCGCTATCACGGGCGGACATTCTGGGTGGTGAAGGAGCCAGTCGGCCTCAACTACTTTCGCTTCCATGAGGAAGAGTATGCGATTCTGGGCATGCTCGACGGCCGGACGAGCCTGGAAGAAATCAAGGACCAGTTCGAGCAAGAGTTCGCCCCGCAAAAAATCACCTATCACGATTTGCTCCAGTTCGTCGGCATGCTCCATCGCAGCGGCCTCGTGATCAGCGAGGCCAGCGGCCAGGGGAAACAACTCGTCAAACGCCGTGACGAAAAGAAGTGGCGCGAATTGATGGGGAAGCTCTCCAACGTCTTCGCCCTCCGCTTTCGGGGCGTGGATCCCGAGCGTTTCCTCAACTGGCTCTACAAATACACCGGTTGGTTCTTTACGTGGCCGGCCGTCTTGTGCGTGATGCTCATCGGCCTGTGTGCACTCGCCCTGGTCGGCGTGAACCTCACCGAGTTCCAAAGCCGCCTGCCGACCTTTCACGAGTTTTTTGGCCCGAAGAACTGGTTCTATCTCGGCATCACCATGGCCACGGTCAAGGTGCTGCACGAGTTTGGCCACGGGCTTTCGTGCAAACATTTCGGCGGCGAGTGTCACGAGCTGGGTGCGATGATGCTCGTCTTTACACCGGCATTGTATTGCAACGTTTCTGACTCCTGGATGCTTCCGAACAAATGGCATCGTGCGGCCATCGGTGCCGCCGGCATGTATGTCGAGCTGTTCCTGGCATCGGTGGCCACGTTCCTGTGGTGGTTCAGCACGCCGGGGCTGTTCAACCACATCATGCTTTCGGTGATGTTCATTTGCTCGGTCAGCACGGTTGTCTTCAACGGCAACCCGTTGCTCCGGTTCGACGGTTATTACATTGTGATGGACCTGCTGGAAATCCCAAATTTGCGGCAGAAGTCGACCGAAGTCCTCAAGCGGTATGTGCTGGAATACTGCCTGGGAATCGAGCAGCAGGAGAACCCCTTCCTGCCGCAGGGGAATCGCTGGGCCTTCGCCGTGTACACCATCGCCGCGGTGATTTACCGCTGGATCGTGGTGTTCTCGATCATGTTTTTCCTGAACAAAGTCTTTGAACCCTATGGCCTGAAGATCATCGGCCAGCTCATCGCCATCTCCGGGTTGGTGGGCCTGGTGGTGCAGCCGCTGTGGGCCGCCTACAAGTTTTTCTCGACTCCCGGGAGGATGAACAAAGTGAAGAAAGAACGCATGATTGCCAGCGCCGTGGTGGTTGCCGGCCTGCTGGGGTTTGTGCTGTTCGTGCCGCTCCCGTTTTCGGTGAGGTGCAACTTTGAAGTGCAAGCCCACAACGCCGCCCAGGTTTTCGCCAACGTACAAGGACAGGTCGTCAAAATCGAAAAGAAGCCGGGCGATCTCGTCAAAGCCGGCGACGTCCTCATGCAGCTCGAAAACATGCAGTTGCGCTATGAGCTGGCCGGAATGAAAGGGCAGCTTGAGGAAGCGGTGCAGCGGCTGAGCTCGCTCCGCCGGGCCCGCTTCAGCGATTCCGACCTGGTGGATCAGCTCGCGACGGCGGAGAAAGACCGGGACTCCAAGCAAAAGTTGTACGACGACAAGCAAAAGGAAATTGACCGCCTGACTATCACAGCTCCCCGCGACGGGTACATCATTCCCATGCCCCACAAGGTGGACCGCGCCGCTCAGGCGGAAGGGCGGCTATCGACCTGGGCTGGGTCGCCGTTCGACGCTAAGAATTTGAATGCCACCTTCCAGGCTACCGACTTGATTTGCCAAATCGGTGATCCCAAAGACCTCGACGCGGTCCTCGTCATCGACCAATCCTACATTGATTACGTTCGCGTCGGGCAAGCTGTCCGGGTTCTCCTGGAAGCCGACACGCAGCATGCTTACAGCACGAAAGTGGACGAGATTGCCGAAAACGAGATGAAGTTTCTGCCTCCGCAGATGTCCACCAAAGCTGGCGGACGGATGGAGGTCAAGCAGGATCCGTCCGGTCAAATGCGGCCGCTGACCACGTCGTACCAGGCCCGTGCTCACCTTGGCGACGCCACCGGAATCGCCCAGGTCGGACTGCAAGGCCAGGCCCGCATTTACACCGGCTGGCAGAGCATCCGCGAACGGCTCTACCGGACATTTACAAAGACATTCCATTTTGATTTGTAGCGGAAAGGCAAATTCGAAATCCGAAGCACGAAATTCGAAACCCAAAACTTGACCTCTGACCTCTGTCCCTCCCGGCGGCGTGTGCCGCCCCAACCGTGACCTATACTTGTGGGCGGCCTCGCCGCCTGTCCTATTCACCCGCCGCACCCGCGGCACTTTGAGGAGATTTTTCGATGGCCAAGAGTGAGAAGAATGAAGCCGACGCCCCCGTCGCCGAGGCCCCCGCCGCGGCTGCCGCCCCCGCGCAGCAGTCATTCCAGGTGGAGGTCGATGACACCCACGTCAACGCCGCCTACGGCAACTTCTGCCGCGTGACCGGTTCCCCCGAAGAATTGATCATCGATTTCGGGCTCAACCCGCAGCCGGTCGGCGTCCCGAAGAACCCGATCCAGGTGACCCAGCGGGTCATCGTCAACTACTACACCGCCAAGCGTTTGCTGCACGCCCTGTCGCTCAGCATCCAGAGGCACGAGTCCGTCTTCGGCGTCCTCGAGACCGACATCCAGAAGCGCCTCAAGCCGCAGCAGCAGCGGTAGTCGCGTATTCGGATTTGAGGTCTCAAGTCTCAAATCGACCAATAACAGTCCAAGCCCGCGTGGTGCCACGTGCATCGCGCGGGCTTTTTCGTTGCGGCAGTTGTCGGCGGCAAATCCTAATAAAGTCGCCGCGAATAGGACTCTTCGATCGCCTGATGGAGCGACTCCACCGTGTGTCCGGGCACCTGCGTTTGATCCATTAGGATCTGCGCGAAACTCGGCAGCGAAGAGTGGCGAGCAATTCCTTGCCAAAGTTGCGAACGGATCAGGGCCTTGGCGCACTGCAGAAAACACTCCTCCACGTGGACTCCAATGCCCACCAGCGGCTGCTTGCCGTTCGCCGTGAGCGATGCCAACAAGTCATCGTCTCGAAAAACGGACGCGCGGCCGTTGACTCGGAGCGTTTCGCCGAGGCCCGGAATGAGGACCAACAGGCCGATGCGCCCGGTTTCGAGGATGTTCCGCAGGCTGTCGGCGCGGCGGTTGCCGGTCCGTTCAGGAATGATCAGGGTGCCGGGGTCCAAAATTCTGGCCAGGGCTCCCGGCGCATCACCGCGAGGAGAGACGTCGCACGTGCCGTCCTGGCCCACCGTTCCAATGAGCACGAAAGGGGACTGGGAAATGAAATTGGTCATGTGCTGGTCAAGCCTGGCCTGTTGCTTCTTGACCGCCACTTCGCTGGGGACGCCGATTAAGTCGGCAAGCTCCCGGGCCGTCGTAATCAACTTTTGAAATGTCGGGGTTTGGTTCATTTGGATATCAGCTCCTCCAGGACAAAATTTTCCAGCCAGGCCGGACCTCTTTCCACGCGCAGCCGGAATTCGTTTTCGGGCTGCTGGTGAAAGAGAGGCAAGGAGCCAATGTCGACGCCGTCGACGCTCGCGATCCAGCCGCCGGGCTGACGCTCTAGCTTCACGCTGTGGACATCGTCCACCGGCTTGGCGAATGGCCGCGGGACGCGAGTTGTTCTGCCGGGCACCACCGGCCCGTGGTCGCCTTTGCAGTAGCCCAGCACGCTTCCCGCGCGCGTCATGCGCAGGACATACTGGTGCGAATGACGGTTCTCCAGGTCAAAGTGGACTTCCACGGCTTCCGCCTTTTGAAAGGAGAAACCGAACTCGATTTGATAGTACTTCGGTGGTTCAGCAGATCCAGAGAGTGCGGGTAGCTTGCGAGCCGTTACTCCCTCGGAGCCGATCACCACTCTTCCCCCTTCGTCGTCCTTGCCGGGAAGCCAGGTTCCACTGCGATTCTGCCAACCGCGTAGATTTTCGCCGTTGAAGAGTGCCACGGTCTTTCCCGAGTTCACGAGATCTCGGGCCACGGAAAGAGGAGGCCTTGTGAAAAAGATGGCAAACGCGAGCAGAATCAGGACCAGCCCGGCAGGACCTGCACCCAAGAGGAGCAGCCACCCCGGTAACTTTCCGGGAACATGCATTGGCGGCGTTGTGGTGGGCTTCTCGGGTGAGTGCGTCTCTTTTGGCTCGATTTCAGGGAGCGGCATCGTCGCCGTCTCCTCCATATAGATCGACGCATCGCTCCTTCCCAGCGAGTCAATCTTCCAGAGCAACTCTTCGTAACTCGCGGGCCGCTGCTGCGGGTCGCGGCGGAGCATTTGGGAGACGAGGGCGGAAGAAGCGTCGCTCACTCTGGGATTGAAACCGTGGACCGGCTCCATCTCGCCCGTAAGTTTCTGGGCCATGATTTGTGATATCGTCTTACCCGCCAATGGCGGCTGGCCGGCGAGCATTTGCCAGGCAGTGGCACCGAGGGCGTAGATATCGGTTCGCAGGTCCACGTCTCCCCCGTCAATTTGCTCCGGGGCCATGTAGTGCGGGCTTCCCATCGTCATGCTGGCCATCGTCAGGCGCGTCCGCTCCACTCCTCCTTCCTCCGCGGACAAAAATGCCAGGCCGAAATCGGCAATCTTGATCAGCGGCATCCCCTTTGGAAGCGGAAAGCCTTCAGGAGGCTGCACGAGCAGCAGATTGGCCGGCTTGATGTCCCGGTGGACGACGCCCTCCTTCGCCGCGTGTGCGAGTCCCGCGGCTGCCTGTCGCAAGAGCCCCCAAGTGAGTGCTTCATCGAGCGCCCCGACTCGCGCGGACAGCTTTTCGACATCCTCACCTTCCACCAGTTCCATCGCAAAGAACAGCCGTCCTTCGTGCCGACCAAAGTCATAGGCAGAGATGATATGCGGATGCATCAGCCGCGCGACAGCCTGGGCCTCCTGCTCGAATCGCTGTACGGCGGAGGGGTCCGACAATTGACTAACCAATACCGTCTTGAGCGCAACCATTCGGTCGAGGCTCTTCTGCCGAGCCCGATAAACGACTCCCATTCCCCCTTTGCCAAGCAGTCCCAGAATTTCGTAACCGGGCACCACGTCTCCCGGCCGCAGCAGCGTCTCGATGATGTCCACCTGCGATGGGCTGAGCAATCCCTGTCTCAAAGCCAGATGAGCGGGCAGAATCTGCAGAGTATCCGCTTCTGCCGCCAGTTTGGCCGCGGCATCGACAGAAAGCATGGCCAGCTCGCTGACGATTGTGAAGAACGTCCGCCGAGTCTCTTGTCCGGCTGGAATGTCGGCGGTCTCGGGCAAGGCCGGCTGAGGAAAAGTCAATTTGGGAGCGGCGCGATTCACGACGCTATTCTAATCGTCCCCTGGGCCTGAGGTAGTCGCCCAATCGCCGGCAATGATTAAACTGGAGGTGAACATGACCACCAAGGCATTAAGACACGAAGCAAGCAATTCCGGCAAGTGCCTCACTTCCCTTCGGCCACTTCGTGGCTTCGCGCCTTTGTGGTTGCCAGTCCTATTCGCCTTCGCCGCCCTTCCTTTGGTCGGCGGTTGGGGTGCGACAGTTGCGGGTGACAAGAAGCCGCTCCTTCCACCTGCTGCGGACAGGACCGTGAACTACGCCAAAGACATCCAGCCCCTTCTCGCCCGCCACTGTTACAAATGTCATGGGCCCGACAAGCAAGAGAGCAGCTTTCGGCTGGATCAGAAGGGCGCGGCCCTTCGCGGCGGAGATTGGGGGGACAAACCTCTGGTGGTAGGAAAGAGCGAGGAAAGCCCGCTGATCAAAGCGGTTGCCGGACTGCTGCCTGATTTGAAAATGCCGCCGGAAGGAGATCGGCTTACTGTAGACGAGATTGGCATACTTCGAGCCTGGGTCGATCAGGGGCTTATCTGGCCCGATGGCGGCACGGCGGGAGAAAAGCTAACCACTAATCACTGGTCTTTCCAGCCGGTGAGAATCGCCCAGCCAAAGGCCGCAGCGGACCCTCGGGCGAACACCCTGGTCGATGGCTACTTGCTCGATAAGCTTCGCGAAAGCAGCCTCGATTTCTCTCCTCGCGCGGACCGCATAGCGCTCATCCGCCGCGCCTACTTCGACGTCGTCGGCCTGCCGCCAACGCCGGACGAAGTGACGACGTTTGTCGCCGACAACCAGCCCGATGCTTACGAGCGGCTCATCGACCGATTGCTGGCGAGTCCACGGCATGGCGAGCGCTGGGCGCGGCATTGGCTCGACGTGGTCCGTTTCGCCGAAACCAACGGGTTTGAAACCAATACGCCGCGAAACGAGGCATATCACTATCGCGACTATATCATCCGGGCCTTGAATGCCGACAAGCCGTACGACCGCTTCGTGTTCGAGCAGCTTGCCGGCGACAGCGTGGGGGAGGATGCGGCCACCGGATACCTGGTGGCGGGGCCGATGGATCAGGTGAAGAGCCCGGATGTCAACCTGACTCTCATGCAGCGGCAAGACGAGCTTGCGGACGTGGTCAGCGTTACCGGAATGACTTTCCTCGGTCTGACCACCGGCTGTGCCCGCTGCCACAACCACAAGTTCGATCCCATTACTCAGCAGGACTATTATTCGTTGCAAGCCGTCTTCGCCGGCGTGCAGCACGGAACGCGGCTGCTACGATCGATCAGCGACAAGAGTCGCGAGACGGAAATCGCCACGGCTCAAACGCGGCTCACCAAAGTTGAGGCAATGCTTCGCTCTTTGGAGCAAGCTCACGAGCCTGTGGCGAGCCTGGCCGTAAGTCTCACCGCCGACAAACTCCGCCCGGCAGTGAACTCCCGTGTCAATACCGAGCGGTTTTCTCCGGTGAAGGCCCGGTTCGTTCGCTTCACCGTCGAGGCAACTAACTCTTCGGAGCCATGTATTGATGAGCTGGAGATTTATGCCGTGAATGGCGGAAAATCCTCGCCGCCGAATGTCGCCCTGGCTTCCGTCGGTGCCAAAGCCACTTCCTCCGGAAACCTGGCCGGTTTTGCGATTCACAAACTGGAACATGTGAATGATGGCAAATATGGCAACTCGCAGAGCTGGATTTCCGACAAGTCCGGCAGCGGCTGGGTGCAGATGGAGCTGAAGGAACCGGCCGAGATTGAGCGAATTGTGTGGGGCCGCGATCGCAATGGCGTTTACGCGGATCGGCTGGCGGTTAAGTACAGAATTGAAGTCGCTGCCGAGGAAGGGAAGTGGCAGCTAGTGGCGAACTCCAAGGATCGAGCGCCGCTGGGAACGACTGCCGCGAACGTGGTCAATCGTTTTGCCTCGCTCCCCGCCGAGCGGCGAATTCAAGCGGAAGGCCTAGCCACCGAGAGTCAGCGATTGACTGAGAAACTCAAGTCGCTGCAGAACGTCAACATCGCTTACGCCGGCACGTTCATACAACCGGGAGCGACGTATCGCCTGTATCGCGGCGATCCCATGCAGAAGCGCGAGGAAGTGCCACCCAGTGCGCTGGAGGTGATTGGTTCGCTCAATCTCAAAACGGACGAACAGGAGCAAGCTCGCCGCGTTGCCCTGGCGAACTGGCTGGTAACGAAGGACAATCCGCTTCCCGCCCGCGTGATGGCCAATCGCCTCTGG
>SXOA01000157.1 GCA_005778405.1 Planctomycetaceae bacterium | reverse complement strand
TGCCGCTCGCGGAAAACCTGATGCACGTCCTCGTTGAGCTTCTTCGCCGACGCGAGGTCCGTCCCAAATGGCTTTTCGATAATCACCCGCCGCACGCCGCTTGTTTCGTCCGCCAAACCCGTCTTGCCAAGCTGCGCCGCGGCAGGAGCATACAGCGACGGCATCGTCGCCAGGTAATAGAGCCGCGTGCTTGGCTGATTCTTCTCGATTTCAGCTAGCAGTTTCGCGAGCGTGGCGAAATCCGCTTCGCTGCCAATGTCCCCCGGCTGATAGAAGACATTCGCGGCGAATTCCTGCCACTTGGCTTCGTCGAACTGCTTGCCACCGAATTTCCGAGTCGATTCCGTTAGCTCTTTCCGCCATTCGTCATGCGAATGCTTCGTCCGCGCCACGCCGACGACTCGCGTCTCCTGCGGCAGCCGCCCCTTTTTGAAAAGAAGGTAGAGCGCGGGAATCAGCTTGCGGCTGGTGAGGTCGCCGGAAGCGCCGAAGATGATGATGGAATGTGCCATGTGGAAATTCTAATCGAGCGGCGTGCGGTCAGCGTGAGCCGGCTGGTGACTTGTCGGGCCAATTCGCTCCGCAGGATGGAGACCTACCGGCCAGCTGACCGGCTTGTTGGGTTCATGCGTAGGCCGCTTGGTGGATGTGGCTGCCCCTTGACCCCCGACTGGTTGGGTGCGCAGCATGGGCGGGGAAGGAAGCGGTTCAAAACGCCGTGAAAACAACACTATCGGCTGCCAATCCTCCGGCGCGATTGCCCTTTGCGCCATGCCCTGATCCTCCTGGGGAAGTACTCTAGCGCCTCCCGACCCAGCCTGCAATGGCGAGGATTGAATCAACAAGCCGCGAGCCCACCGGTGGCGGGAGTCTTTGGCGTCTTGGTTTTCCACGTCTAAGGTTCATAGCCGCCAAAGACTCCTGACGCCTTGATTTCGCGCTACAGTTCACGCGGCGGGGTGGTACCAGTGCCACCCGAGCCGCACTGGCCGACAGCCAGCACCGCCTTGAATGCTTCACTTCAGCCGTACCAGCTTCCCCTTGCGGCGGACGATGTTCTTATAGTCCCACTGGATGTCGCGGGCCTTGGCCAGCCAGCGCGCGAGGTTCTCGACGTTGACCTCTTTCGCGGCAGTGTAGCGGGCGTCGGCGGCTTTGAAGCTCCCTTCGTCGTTGAGCCCTTCTTCGTCAAAGGACTGGCCGCTCCAAAAAAGGAGGCGGACGCTGTCCTTCAGCTTGCTGTAGCCGACGATGGGGTTCCCCTCCAGAAACCAGACGGGATGCGCGTGCCAGATCTTGTTTTCTGCCTCCGGCAGATGTTTATCGATCTCCTTGGCCAGCAGATTCGCGATCTTGCGGTCGGTGGGAGCGAGAGCTTTGTTGTATTTGGTGGTGTCGGGGTTCATGGAGCTGTCAGGGATGGGGATTGATTCGTCCAATTCAACGATTACGGACGACCACGGATGGCCTGGCCGCGCGAAGTCGCGCGATGCCGGCGGGCGTGATCAAAGTGTTCGTGACGTCCACCGATTCCAGGCCAGGAACGTCAATGAGCGCGTCCACGCAAGCGTCGGTAAGTCCCGTGTGGGACAGCCACAGATGACGGACTTTGCCGAGCCCCTTAAGGTGCCGCAATTGTTCGTCCTGGACATCGCTCAATGAAAACACAATGACGCCCACACTTTTCAGGCCGCTCAGATTCTGGAGCGATTCATCCGTAACGTGGGCTGCTTTAAGGTCCAAGACCGCGATTTCCACAGACCGGGCAATGTTCGGAGAAGCCACGGGATCATGGAAGGACGCCTGAATCGAATTGCCCGCCCCGAAACGGACGGAATACGCCCCAATCGCTGTTAGATCTGCACGAATTGCCAATTGTTTGCGATAATTGACTGTTAAATACATCAGCACGGCCAAAGCGATCGCAATGGCTGTGACTGCTCCAAACAGACTGCGTAATGAAAATCGCATGTGGCATCTCGCCGAATCATCGATTATGTAGAACCTGTCCGCATCGTAGCCGCCCCCCATGGGACGGTCAAACTAAAGCTCCCTGGTCGGAACCGCGGGAAGTGTTTCGCCCGCTGGTGCAGGATCACGCCCACGCCAAGCCGTGGGCGTGCCACTCTGTGGTCTATAATGAGTGTCCGTTCTGGACCTGACCCTTGACTCCTGCCCCCTGACCCCTGGCCATGCTCCCCCACGAAGAATACGTCGAACAGGCCTATCTCTTCAAAGCCCTCGGGGAGCGGCTGCCGGAGAATGTGCCGGTGCAGGAGTTGATGCTGCAGATTAAGAATGAGCTGCTGGCGACGACGCGGCTGCCGATGGCGATTGATTTCATGCTGGCGGAGCTGAAGCACCTGGGGACGATGTCCTCCGCGATGGCCCGGCTGCCGCACTACTTCACGCCGTTTCAGACGTACGTGATTGCCGAGGCGGAGGCGGAGCGGGGGCGGTTCGACATTCGCGTGGCGGTGGAAATCCTGCGGCACGAGGCGGAGTATCGCTCCCAGGGGGGCTCGCCGCAGGGGGTTTTCCTCTACCAGTTCGAATGCCTCAGCCGTAACCGTTTGAAGTATGACCCCGGCCTGGGGGCGATGGCACAGGACCCGGTTTTCGATGCAGCTTGGAAGGACTGGATTCTCATCGTGCGGCGGCAAGTCGGGCTCGTCGATTTCGCCGACATGATCTACGTCCGCAGCGACTTCTATCAGAAACAACGCCAGCGGCCGGGCGAAGAAACTGAGCCGCCGGAAAAGCCGATGCTCTTCGGCGAGAAGGAAGGAAAAATCGCTTGGGCCAATCGGAAGAAGGATCCGCTGTATTTGTTCGCGGCACTCCAGCGACATCTGGGCTACCCCGCCGTCCCGCGGCCCAAGAAACTCGACGAAACACAAGGCGCCTTGCCATTAATTCTCAATCGGCTCGAACGGCTGGAGACGCGGCTCAAGCTAATGGAGGAAGAGCAGAAGAAAGGGGGAATTGATTTGGCGAAGTTTTATGGAGGTAAGCAACCGTGATGAAGCAAATCTTGTGGAGCATCCTCGCCATTTTTGCCGCCTTCTTCGTCGGCGGCCTGGTTGTTTTCCTTGTAGAGATTCCGGGCTACTTTCTCCATCCGCTGCCGCCGGAATTGAAAATGGATGACCAGGCGGCGCTGGCGGCTCACATGTCCAAAGCGCCGCCGCTGGCGATGGCGAATGTCGCTCTCGCGTGGGCGCTGGGACCGCTGGCAGGAACACTGGTGGCTTGCTTAATTGTCCGCCGTCAGTATGTCGTCCATGGCCTGATCATCGGTGCAATCTTCGCGATCCTGGATGCCCTCAACTTCGGCCTGTTTCCGCACCCGCTCTGGCTGATGGTCGCCGGCATCGTGTTCCCCTTCCTCACCTCCAGCGCCGCCGCAGCCCTCGCCCAGCGGTTATTTCCGGCGAAGCCTGGCCAGCCGCAGCCCCAGGACATGCGGGAGAAGAATATGGCCTGCTGAACTGCTAGATTCGTTCCCGCTTTCCGCTGACGAATTGGCTGTTTCGAATATAGAACCGCAGCAACCGCTCCTGCGCCGTGCTGATGCCGATGCGAGGGGAGCGGGCGATTTGGCGAGGAGTGAGCTTGAAAGCGGCATCCTCTTCGATCCACAGCTCGCGGCCGAGAGTGAGATCCAAGCCGTCTTGCTGGCGATTGATGGCGAGAGCTTCGCAGAGGCGGGCGGGGCCGCGGCAGAGGTCGCGAGGTCTCAACAGCATAGGGAGCGAGGTGGTCGGGAGTCTTTCCCGTTGACGGCGTGGCAAGATAGTTTGATCAATGACGGCAAAGACTCCCGACCCCTCTGCAGCCTGCCGCGCTCGGCGCGCCAGCAGACTCTCGCTCCGCCGCCGCGCCATCAGCTCCAATCCAGACAGCGGCTCAATGGCGCGAATCAAGACGGCGGTGGGAACGCCCTCCGGTTCGGTTACGACATTGACGCACCAGCGGGAGTGAATCGCGTAGACGTAGGCGTGGCCCGGCGGGCCGAACATGGAGGCATTGCGCGGAGTCAGGCCGCGGTAAGAATGAGCGGCAGAATCTTTGGCTCCTTCGTAGGCTTCCACCTCGACAATCCGTCCGCCGCATTTTCCTTCGGACGTATCCCGCCAAAGAAGTTTTCCCAAAAGGTCCTTGGCGACCTTCGCGGAAGGGCGATCGAAGAATTCTCGGGGCAAAACCATGTTCAGCGCGGGCTATTTCGCCAGCGAGGCGCAGACGATTTCCTTGTCATTGCGGGCGAAGATGCATTGGTCCGCAAAGGCCGGATGGCTCCAGACGACCGGGCGGTTGAAGGCGTCGCTGGTGGGCTCCAGAAGCTTGGTGCGGCTGATTTCTTCGTAGGCTTTGGGTGTGAGGCGGGCGATCACGAGGTCTCCCGTTTCGCTGAAGAGGAAATAGTGCTCGCCATTCTTGACCAGAAACGCGGTGCCCGAACTGAGGGGCCGCTCGCCGGTCGTCGGTTTGAGCGTTTCCCACAGCCGCTTGCCGGTGGCGAATTCGACCCCTCGGAGCTGACCGCGCTGACAAACGCCGTACATGGTTCCATCGTCGTCGACCAGCGGCGTCGAGCAGACGCTGTAGACGGACGACATGTTATCTCCCCGCCACACAACTTCCGCCGCGGGTTTGTCCTTGGCCAGCTTGAGCAGCACAGAAACTTCGCCAATGCCGCCGGCATAGAGATGGTCCCCGAATTTTCGTGGGGCCATGATTGACATGCCGTACATCGGCTTGAGGGGGACGGACCAGAATTCCTTACCCGATTCCGGGTCGAGACTGCAAAGCGCCTCGGGGTGCCAAATGAGGAGTTGCTTTTGTCCGCCGGCCTCGATGATGGTGGGGGGGGAGTAGCCGGGATCTTTTGCGGTGATCCCCTTCCAGATTTCCTTGCCGCTATTCTTGTCGAACGCCACCGCCACGCTCCCGGGACCGCCGACGAGACAGATCAGCTTGTCGCCATCGACCAGCGGATGCCCGGTGAAGCCCCAATGGGGAGTTTCGGCTTTGTATTCGGTTTTCAGGTCATGCCACCAAAGGAGCTTTCCCTTCACTGCATCTAGACAAAGCAGATTCCCTTCGGCTCCCAGGGTATAGACCTTGCCGCCATCGACCGTGGGTGTGCAGCGCGGCCCGCCGGCGTAGGAGAGTTTGTACGGACAGTCGTACTGGTGCTTCCAGATTTCCTTCCCGTCAGCAGCGTTCAAGCAGAGGATCCGCTCGGTTCCCTTGACCTCGCTGCGGACATTGGGATTCGGCTTGGCGTCTCCGTCGCTTCGGACATAGTCCATAACATAGACGCGGCGCCCGGCCACCGCTGGCCCCGCATAGCCTCCGCTAATCGGAACGCGCCATTTGATGGCCGGGCCGCTCGCGGGGAATTTTTCCAGAATGCCACTCTCCCGCCAGACCCCGTCTCGTTTCTCCCCCATCCACTGCGGCCAGTCATCCGCCTGGCAAGTGTCGTGAAGCAGGCAAATCAGAATGGCCGCGCAGGGAAGTGTGACTCGAGACATGGGGTGCTCGCCAAAAAAAGGAAGGAAGGCTCTCCTGCCATCAGGATAGCCTTCCTCGAATTGTTCCGCAGCCGGGGGCGCATCGCGAGGGGGTCTGAAGCGGCGTCAGGGGGACGGGAGTCTTTGGCGATGGAAGTGAATGGCTATTCATGGTCTGTGACGCCTAAGACTCCCGACCCTCAACTATTTCCGGAATTCTGGCTGCCGGGGCTTGACGGTGCCAACTGGACATGCGTAGACTTTCAATAGTCCGCAAGTATTCGTTCGGTAGATGTCAGGAGAAATGCGATTATACCGCGACAAATACTGTCGTCTTTTGCTCTGCAAAGCAATGCGGCTGCCCCTCCACCGGGGAGGGGGGTGGTGCAAAACTCGCGGCAGCCAAAGTTGCAAAGGCCGGCGGCGAGTGCGGTTGCGACGAGCGGCTGGGGGACTTTTGCAACATCGTTTTTTTTCGGCGGCAGAAGCGAAAGGAATTAGTAGCCGGTACACTCCGTGTGCCGGCATGTCCGCTCACGGAGTGAGCGGACTACTTTTCGGGGAACCGTGCTATAGAATCTGGCCATGAACGAAAACCCGTACAAGTCGCCGCAGATTCCTGCCGAGCCGGCGTTCTTCAGGGACATGGATCCATTCGCCCGCCCAACTTGGGTCCGCTGGCAGATGATGGTAATTCTGATGGGCTTCACCTGTCTCAATCACTTTCACCGGCAGTCGCTCCCGGCAGCGGTCAGCGTCATCATGCGCGACTGTGGGTTTACGAAGATCGACATGGGGTGGATCTATTTCTCGTTTCTGCTTGCGTACGTGATCTTTATGGTCCCCGGTGGCTGGCTGGCGGATTGGCTGGGTGGAAAAAGGGCGCTCGTGATTTCGGGACTGGGGACCGCCTCTCTCGTGGCGGCGACCGGATTGTGCGGCTACATCGCCATTCCGACCCTGGCCTTCGCCGCGCTGCTGGTGGTGCGGTTTCCGATGGGATTGCTGACGACTTCTCTGTTCCCCGCCGCCGGCCGCATCGCCCAAGCCTGGATTCCCTTCGGCAGCCGGGGCTGGGCGAACGGGCTGGTGCTGGGGGCCACGACCATTGGCGTCGCCGCCGCACCGACGGTGTTCAACTTTTTGTCCGATGTCCTGACCTGGCAATTGGCCTGCCTCCTGATGGGGGTCATCACGGCGTCGCTCACGATGCTGTGGGCTTTTCATGGCCGCAACTCGCCGGCGGAACATCCCCAAGTGAACCGGGCGGAACAGGAGCTCATCGGCGCGGTGCAAAAGTCCGCCGCTCCTCCGGCCGCCAGCGATTTCGGCCGCATGCTCATGAACCCCAGCCTGTTGCTCCTGACCGCGAACTACGCCGCGGTCGGCTATTACGAATACACGCTGTTCTACTGGATGAAGTACTACTTCAGCGACGTGCTCAAGTACCCCGAGCAAACCAGCCGTTACTTCACGTCAGTGGTCGCCTTGGCGATGGTCTTCGCGATGCCGCTGGGTGGGATTCTGTCGGACGTGCTGGTACGGACTTGGGGCTACCGGTGGGGGCGGGCGGCAGTTCCCATTTTCGGCATGCTCGGCAGCGCGGTGCTCCTCTTCGTCGCCACGCGCGTGCAGGGGCAACTTGCCGTGGTGTCGCTGTTTTTCCTGGCCCATTTCGCCATCGGCCTGTGCGAAGCACCCACCTGGGTCGCAGGGCTGGAGATCGGCGGCAAAAGCTGCGGCACTTCCGCCGCCATCGTGAACATGGGGGGAAACCTGGGGGGACTGTTTGCCCCCGTCGTCACCGTCTATGTCGCCGACAAATACGGCTGGAACGCCGGTTTCCTCGTCGCCAGTCTGGCCTGCCTGCTGGGAGTCGTGCTGTGGCTGGGGATCCGTTTGAAGCACCCGGCAACCAGTTCGAATGACTAACGAACAAAAGTTTACCGACGGGCTGGATCAACTGAGCAGCGCCCGCAGGTCTTCGGCGGTCAGGTTTTGCAGCAGGCTGCCGTCGGCGGAGATGATGGCTTCGGCGAGGTCGCGCTTGCTGTTTTGTAGCTCGAGGATTTTTTCCTCGACGGTGTCGCGGGCGATAAGGCGGTAGGCGAAGACGGGGCGGGTCTGGCCGATGCGGTGGGCCCGGTCCACCGCCTGAGCTTCGACAGCCGGGTTCCACCAGGGGTCCAGAATGAACACATAGTCCGCCGCCGTCAGGTTGAGGCCCCGGCCGCCGGCCTTGAGGCTGACCAGGAATACGGGACACTTCGCATCCGATTGAAATCGGTCGACCCGCGCCTGCCGGTCGCGGGTTTTGCCGTCGAGGTATTCATAGACAGTGTTCTGGGCGTCGAGCCTATTACGGACGATGTCGAGCAGCTTGGTGAACTGCGAAAAGACGAGTACCTTGTGCCCTTCGGCGACGATTTCTTCCAGCTGTTCCAGCAGGACTTCGAGCTTGGCACTCGTCTCCTTTTTCTTGTTTTCGTCGAGCAGTCCGTTATGGCAGGCCGCCTGGCGAAGCCGGAGCAAGGCTTCGAGCACATGGATCTTGGACTTGGCCAGGCCGTCGCTTTCGATTCGCGACGCGAGGCTGAGCTGGTAATATTCGCGGAGTTGGTTGTAGGCCTTGCGCTCCTTGGGGGAGAGGTCGCAGTAAATGGTCTGCTCGGTTTTTTCGGGGAGCTCCTTGAGCACTTGCGCCTTGGTCCGCCGCAGCACGAACGGGGCGATGGCTTTGGACAGCGTTTGCAGATTGGATTTGTCCTCGCCTTCGGCTCCGGCAGTGGAGAAGCGGCGGAAGGCTTCCGACTGGCCGAGCATGCCGGGGTTGAGGAACTCGAACAAGGACCACAGCTCCCCCAGGTGGTTTTCAATCGGCGTGCCGCTCATCGCCAGCCGATGTTTCGCGGTGAGCAGGCGGCAGGCTTTGGCACTTTGCGAATTGGAATTCTTGATGGCCTGGGCTTCATCAAGAATGGCGTATTCGAAAGGGACGTCCTTGAGCTTGATGATGTCCCGGATGAGCGTGCCGTAGGTGGTGATGATGAGATCGAAGTCGCCAAGCTGGTTCCATTGCTGGCCTCGCTCCTTATGGGCGAAGTCGAGAACCTTGAGCTGCGGGGAGAATCTGGCCGCCTCTTGCTGCCAGTTGAAGACGAGGCTGCGGGGGACGACGACCAGCGACGGAAGGTGGGGCTCTGGCTCCTTGCCGCGGCGGGCCTTGAGCGACTGGAGCAGCGACAGAACCTGGATTGTCTTGCCCAGGCCCATGTCATCCGCCAGACAGCCGCCGAAGCTGAACTCGCGGAGGAAGTGGAGCCAGCCCAGTCCGTCCCGCTGATAGTCCCGCAGCTTGCCGACGAAGCCGCGGGGCTCGTTTTTCGGCTTGACGCCGTGAAAGGATTGCAGCTTCTTGCGCCAGGCGGAAAACTGCTTGTCGAGGGCGACATCCGGCTGGCTGGCGAGGAGGGCGTCGAGCAGGAGGGCCTGCGAAGGCTTGAAGCGGACCTGGCCATCTTCCGCCGCGCCGAGAGCCGCCAGGTTGCCGAACTTGGCCAGCCACTCCTCGGGAAGAATCCCCTGGGTGCCGTCGCCGAGTTTGATGTACTTTTCTCCTTTGCGAATCGCCGCCAGCAGTTCCGGCAAGTGGGCGGTGACGCCGCCGAAATCGACCTCGCCGTCCAGGCCAAACCAGTCGAGCCCCGAGGTGACGCTGAGCTTGAAAGCACCGGCCCGGCGAATGAGCTTCCCTTCCGCTTCCACGGTCCAGCTGTTCGCCGAGAGCTGGTCGACGACCTTGGCCAGCTTGGTGAGGGGAAGGTCGAGATCGTCCTGGATATTCCGGCCGTAGTAATCGGACTTTTCCTTAAAGCCCAGCGAGGCCAGCTCCTGGAGCAGTTGCAGCTCCGCCGCCGCATCGCGTATTAGGACGCTTTCGGCGGCTTCGTCTACAACGGCGGGCGCAGCTTGGTTCCAAGGAATTTCGCGGCCCTGGTAGTTGAACCGTACGGCGGCCCGGAGCCGGCCGCTGAGGTAATGCTCCTTATAGGGGGAGAGCCGCACGACCCCTTGGGGTGCGGCCCGCTGCTCGGGCAAGCGGAGACCTTCGCATAGTTCCATTTCGGGAATGGCGACCTGGCTCCAGAGGCGTTTAAGGAGCTCGGCCCGATCCGCGAAAGGAATGCGCAGGCGTTCTTCTCTCCGCAGCAGCTCAATCCACGCGAAGTGTTGGGCGGCCTCCAAACGGGACAGCGTCCCTTCATGCAGCATCAGCCCATCGCGCAGCAGGAGCGCGGGGGCAGAGAGGGGGAGCGGGCTGCCTCCATCGCGGACCAACTGGCCGGTGAGCTCCCACTGACTCGCCTGCTGGTCGGCGGTGATGGCGAGTCGCAGTCGCCAGGGAAGCCCGTCGTCCCAGGTGACTTGCTTCCCTTGTTCTTCCAGAGTATCGGCTGCGGAGAGTGTCCAGAAGAATCGCCCCGACTGGCAAAGCCGCGGCAGCAGATAGTCATAGGCGGCGGGGGAGAGCAAGAAGGTCGAGCCCTTGGATTCGTAGTTTCCGTTGGCGTAGGTGTTGGAATAGGACTGCCGCAGTTGCCAGAACTGGGGCGATTCGTCGTTGACCAGTAGGGTCCGCAGCAGATCGGCCTCGAGCGGATCGGGCCAGGTGCGGAGATCGGACCGGCCGATTTTGAGCGGCTTGAAGATGCCGAACTCACCGTTCTGCTTGGTCTCCCGCTGCCGCAATTCGATGACAAGTCCATAGCGGGAACTGCTGGCCAGGTCCAAGACAAACCTGGTCTGCCGCGCCTTAGTTACGAGAGGGACGAGGCCGCGCTGGCCAGAAGCGGAGCCGGACTGCTGCTTGACGGCATCGAGCAACAGCCGCCAGCGCTGGTTTTCGCGAAGTTGCTGTTCGTGTTTCGAGGGAGAGCTTTCCGAAGTTGCCCGGCGGAGTGCGGACCTTCGGTGCGAAAGAAGACTCTCTTCGCCACTGGCGTCGTATTCGTCCTCCGAATCATCGGAATCTAGGTCGTCCAAGAAGGAGCGATCTTCGCTGATGAGCAGTCTTCCCGTTCTGGGGAAGGGAGCGCTGGCCAGTTTCGGCTCGGCCCTGAGAATTGTCGCCCAGATATGCTTGCAGCAGGAATAGCCCTCAAAATAGGGGCAAGAGCAAGACACACTCATCTCACCTTTGGCGGCACTCGTGAGGTCAAGCTTCACGACGTAGTCGTCGCCATGGCCCCTGACAATGGCGTGGATCAGGCCGGGAGTGTCGGATTCAACCGTGACACGCTGCTGGTGAAAGTAGCCATTTCCCTTGGTGCGAATGCGGGAATCAAACTCCTGCTGGAAACGGGCCGAGATGGACATGACTCTGTAGCTTCCTTGCACGGCTCTTCCTCTGGCAAACTTGCTGGACCTGCTGCGGACCTGCGATTTTAACGATTCCCGGTTTCCCGTGGTACTCCCGGCTTATTGAGGCTGTTTGAGGAGCTCCAGCATTGCCTCCCCCATGGCGTGGCCGATGCGATTAAACCAGATTGCGCTCCCCAGGTAGTGGTAAGGAAAATCGCCGCCGACCAGTTTCCACTGCTCCACGTTTTCCTTCCATTTGGGAAACAACTCTTCCGCGGCCTTGTCCACCAGAACGTCAGTGCGGAAGGCCTTGACGTTTCCCTTGAAGTCCGGCACGTCGTTCATCGCGAGCTGGGCCTCGCGGATGGTGAGCATCGCCCCCGCGGCCGGCCTGGAACCGTTCTGGCCCATCGCTGCAATCACAAAGGGCAACTTGGGCGCGCTCAAGTCCTTGCGCACGTCGCGAATGAAGTGCTGCATGTTCGAGGCATATTCATTTTCTCCGCCGTACTGGTCGTTCCAGCCCTGAAACCAGACAAAGCCCGCCAGTTCGGGCTTGTGCTCCTTGAGCTCGGGAAACAGCGTGGCGTGCATTTCCATCACGGCTTTCACTTCCTTCAGCATGTCGCGATAGGACGACCCATAATCCTTCTTGATCTCCTCCAGCGTCGGCAGCGGGTCGTTCTTTTTGTTCTTCTCGTTGTTCTGCTTGACGCGGGCCTGCGCCTGGTCGAGTTCCTTTTGCAGAACCTCCGCCGCGGGAAATCCGGCCGAAGGGGAGCGAAACAGCTTGCAGAGCGAATGTCCCCCCCAGGCCGCCTTGACCAGGATGACCGGCTCGTCGAAATGATTTCCCAGCATCGTGCCCAGTTCCAACTCCGCCCCGGTGCGGCCGGGTGAGCCGAAACCGATGGTGAGCGGGCCGTGGCGATCGAGGAACTTAATGAAGACGTCGTCGCGGACAATCCACTTGTCGTCTTTACGCAGATGGGCGAATAGGTCCTTGGTTTTGGCGTCGGTGGCTTGGTGATCGAGGAGCGCGTTCGGCGCCTTCCCCTCCATGTTCGATTGACCGGCGAGGATGAACACTTTCACCGTCTTGTCCGCGGCGCAAAGGTGTGACGTCGCGAAACCGCAAGCGAGGAGCAGGACCATCAAGGAACGAATCATCACAACCCTTTCGTAAGCTATTTGTCCAACAGTATTTTCCCATCGCCCGACAACGGCGTGAGCGTGACGCGAGAGAAACGATAACGGCAATCGTAGGCACCCAGAAACAGGGCGTTGTCGCGGGGTGTTTTCCAGTAATCGCTCAAACTCAGCGTGGAACTCTCGCCGAGCCAGGAAATACATTCGCGGCCATCGACGCTGACGCTCACACCGGTCTTGCGCACGGTGCAGACGATGTGCGAGGGCCGCCCCTTCTTGAAAAACTGCCGCTCCACCGTGGTCTCGTTCCCCACATTCTTGCCATCCACATTTTCGAGAGCCGAGAGGTTCTTCTTATCCACTTGGTAATTCACCAGGACGGCGAAGCGATTGTTCCCCGAGCGTTGCCCGAGCAAGAGCCCGTTGGGTTCATCGAGCGGCTCGGCGATGACTTGCAACTCGTACTCTTCCGGCGGCTGAAAGGGAATCTCCAGGCGGGCTCCAAATTCCTTGGGGGATTTGAGCAGGCCACTGGTGAGCGACCACTCCCCTTGCACCTGGTCTCGATCGGGCTTGATCAGGGACAGCAAGTCGATTTCCTTCTGGTCGCTCCGTGGAGCCACGGCGGCGCGGGGAAGCTCCGCGAACTCTGGCAACGCCCGCGGAGGCTGAGGATTCAAATCGGGCCGGGCGCGAACCTGAAAATATCCCCAGAGTTCCACGCTCTGCCCGTCCGCCAGCTCGGCATTCACGCGGTAACCTACCGGTGTTGGGCGGTCGAATTCCCCCAGTAGCACTTGCCGCGGAGCATCCCCCTGGGGCAACACCGCTAGTGAAGTCCAGGGTCCGAGCAGATCGGTCTGGTAGCGGACTTGCAGCTTGCGGATCTTGGCATTGGCTGGCCAGTCCAACCGCAGATTCACCGGCTCGCCAGGTTGTGGCACAGCCGGATTGGGCAAGGCGCGGAATACCGAGAACAAGTCTCCCGAAAGATCTGGCTTCTCTGCCGGCGGCTTCCAACCGAGGCGGCGCTTTTGCGGCTCATCGACATACGACTCGCTGATCCAGCCGTGGTATTGTCCTAGGCTCATGACCGAATTGTTGCCGGGCTCGGGATGGGGCATGCCGACCGAGTGCCCCACTCCTTCGTGATAGACCACGCAGTCGGTCCCGCGATAAGGAACGCGCCAGCCATCGCCACTCACGAGTCCCCAGCCGACGCCCCGATCGGCCAGATACGTGGCCCGCGCTCCGCCGGAGGCCGCACCGGGAAAATGCCCCCCTTCGCTCAGGCTTCCTTCAAACTCCAGCCGATTCTCCACCGGATGCAGCCGGTAGAAATCATCGAGCGGACGCCAGTTGATTTCGCTGAGCACGAGCAGAATGGGATACGCGTCCCCCTTTTCACGGGCGAAGCGCGTTGTTTCATCCACTTCTCGCAGCGTCTGAAAAAAAGTATGGTCCCCATTGCCGGCCCGCAGTTGAGCGGTCGTCTGTTTGGAGCGAAATGGCTGGGCGGGGATCTTGGTGGTGAGTTTTGACTGTCCCTGAAACTCGCGGTCATGAAAGGCCTCGATACGGCGGCTGAAGTATGCGACGCGCTCCTTCCAATCGACCAGCGGTTCGCGGTCGCGAGGCACGAAATAGACCATTGTGACTTCGATCTGGCTGATCGAGTGCTTGCCGTCCCACGTCTTGAGTTCGGCTGCGACACACGAGCTGACCATGAATTGGAGCCAGCCGAGCGCCAGGACGCCAACAGCAGTCTTCAGCATTTGCAAGCAACGCCTCCTAAGAAAATGAACCTTCAGGTGAAGGCACCTCCAGTAGCCCCGCATTCAGTCCAAGACACGCATCCTCACACTCGCCGCCTTCACCACTTTCAGCCGGTCAATTTCGGCCACCGCCACTGCCGCGGCTCCTTCGCGGGCATGGTAGGTCATGACGACCAGGGGGACGACGCGAGCGCCGTCATCGCCACTCGGTTCATGCTGGATGAGGCTGGCGATGGAGATGCTGTGGCGGCCGAGGACACCGGCGATTTCGGCCAGCACCCCCGGCTTGTCCTCCACCGTGAATCGCAGGTAGTAGCGGCCGGAAAGCTCGCCGTGGTCGAGGAGCGAGACGAGGGCTTCCCGCTGCGACCAAAGCTCGAGCGTGCGGAAAGTAATCTGCGTCCGGCCGACGGCCGTGTCAATCATGTCGGCGACCACGGCGGACGCGGTTGGCATCTGGCCGGCTCCCAGGCCGTGGAAGAAAACCGGGCCAACGGCATCGCCGACGACGCTGATGGCGTTATAGGCCTGCCGCACTTCCGCCAGCGGCTTGCCGATGCGGACGAGCGTCGGCGAGACATGCAGTTCCAGGCCGCTGTCGTGCAGATTCGCGGCAGCGATGAGCTTAATGCGGTAGCCGAGCTCGCGGGCATAGCGAATGTCGGCGGCGTCGAGTTTTTCAACCCCCTCGCAGGGAATTTCTTTCCAGTGAACGCGGGCCCCGAACGCCAGGTGAGCCAGAATCGCCAGCTTCTGGGCGGCGTCGGCTCCGCTCACGTCCATCGTCGGGTCCGCTTCGGCGTAACCGAGCCGCTGGGCTTCTTTCAAAGCGTCGGCATAGCTGGCACCCAGCTCCTCCATCTGGGAGACGAGGAAGTTGGTGGTGCCGTTCAAAATCCCTTGCAGCGAGAGAATCTGGTTGGCCGAAAAACACTGGCTGATGTTAGTGATAATCGGGATGCCGCCGGCGACGCAGGCATCGAAGGCTATCGACCGCCCCAGCTCGCGGGCCCGATCAAAAATCTCCGGCCCATGCTCCGCCAGCAGGGCCTTATTCGCCGTCACCACGTCTTTGCCGCTCTCGAGCAGCTTGAGCATGATCGTGCGGGCCGGTTCCACGCCGCCGACCAGATGGGCAACGACCTTGATATTCGGGTCGCCGGTGATGCGGGTCAGGTCGCTGGAAAGCAGCCCCTTGGGAAGCTCCACATCCCGGTGCTTGGCCACCTCGCTCACCACTACCTGCTCCAGCCAGAGGATGCAGCCGGCATGGCGGGCGGTGCGGTCCCCGTGGTCAAGCAGCAGTTTGGCCACGCCGGTGCCCACGGTCCCCATGCCAACGAGAGCGACCTTGGTTTTTTGCATGGCTGGATGGGGCTGAATTCACACCAGACTGAAGCGCAAGCGAATGGAAACGCCTTCCATTAGGAAGACGCATATTCCTTCGCTTGCGCGTCAGGCTGGTATCTAGTGACAATAGCCCCTCATGGTAGGTTCTGCCCTCGGAAAGCGTCAAGCCGCGCGGCTGGGAGTGTGTCACTCACTTCCCTGGCCTTGCCACCCGCGCCGTCAGTTTCTTCACGGCGGCCTGAAACTCCTTCCGCAACTCGTCGTATTTGGAGACGACCTTCGGGCCGGGAGCTTTCACGTAGTTCATGATGATCTCTTCGGCGGCGATGAACTCGGGGGTGACATCGGCGATTTCGCCGGCGATTTCCACCGGGATGTTTGTCACACCGTTGGCGTCGCCGTGCAGCAGGTCTCCCTGGTTCACCATCAACGAACCGACTCGCACCGGCAGGCCGAGGTGCAGCATGTGGCAATAGCCGTGCGAGCAAATCGTGGAGCCGGTGAAGACGGGATATTTGAGGGCCCGCACTTGCTCCAGATCCCGCCCCGCTCCGTTGGTGACCAGGCCCGCGGAGCCGAACGCCTTGTACGTGGAGCACATCACCTCGCCAAACACGGCGGCAGCCGGCGGGTCGTCGAGATCCTGAAAGACGACGATGGCGGGGCCGGGGAGTTTGCTGAATTGTTCGAGCTGGGCCTGGATGCTGCCATAGGCATCGCCACCGGCGGGCGGAGCATCACTGCGAAATGCTGCCGTGCAGGCGTAGCCGACGATGGGGGGAAACTCGGGGAAGTTGCACTTCACTCGGGCATCCATATAACCCCGGTTGCGGGGGCGGATGTCAAACAGCTCGATGACGTTGCAGATGGTGGGAGTGTCGTATTTGGCGAGCTTGTCGAGGACGGATTGGGTGATGGTCATGGGGAAAAGATTTTGAACAGAAGGAAACGGAGGGAACGAAGGGGGAAGAGTGTTTGGTAATCGAGGATGGAGATGTGTGCAACCGGGTGAGGGTTTACTTCGTGGCCGCGAGTTCCTTGTGGAGCGCCGCCAGCGTCAGCCGCACGTCTTCGCGAGTCCCAATGGGGACGAACATCCGGTAGGAGTGGTCTCCCGGTCTCACGCCATTGTCATCTTTAACACGGAAAACGCAGTTCCATTTGACCACTTTCTCCGCACGGAAGCGAAAGCGGCCGTACCCGGCTCCTTCGTAGCCGCGGGAAGGCTGATCGGGTGAGAAGATCCCCATCGCGTGGCTGCCGCTCTCGTTGGAAAAGACAATCGGTCGGCTTTGCTCGCCGGGGCCGTCGGAGAGCAGCTCCAGCTTCTCGGTTTTGGAATCAAACGTCTCGAAGCGGCTGAAATCCGGCGGCATGTATCCCGTCAGGGCCTCGAACTGGGCGTAGGTGTGCCGCTCGGTTCTGGGAACGGTGAAAACAACCCGATAGTCCAATACATTCTTCCATTCCTTGAATCCAATCCGCACCTCCTTCGCCAGCAAATGGTCCGACAGTTTCTTTTCGTTGAGTGCCGGATGACCTTGTGACTTCTCCCCCGGAGCGAGCCAAAACGCCATCAGAGATTTGGTGGCGAGTTCGTTGTCTTTCGCTCGCAGTTCCAAGAGTTTGCTGGTCGAGCTCTTGCCCGCTCCATCCCGGGCCGAACCGGCTTCGGTGGGATTGAAGGTCTCGGGAAAGAACGGCTGCTTCCCCGCATCAAAATTGGACGCCGACTGCAATTGCCGTCCGTGGTCGGCGCTATCGATAAACTCTTTGCCGTTCCACATCAGCGAATGAATCGCCCCCGCACAGCGGCCGGTCGTGGTGATGACAATTTCCGACCCGCCGGCCGGAGCACGGATGACGGAGTCGCCGGAGACGGGTCCATCTGCAGCGACGCATGCCCGAGCAAGGCAGAGAATTACCGCGGAGGACGCGGAGAGTCGCAGAGGGAAGAAGAGAGGATTGATATTTGCCATTCAGGTAATCGTAACATCCCATCATCGCTTCATCCCCACACCTGCCTTCCCCTCAGCGCCCCCCGCGTCGTCCGCGGTTCAATCTTTGTCTTAATGTGCGCGACCGGGTATAGGCCAGAATTCCGGTGAGCGGTACAAAAGGAAGCGGAGAGACTCATGCAACCACTAAGCTACCAATCGACCGGCGTCAATTATGACGTGCTCGATAAATTCAAGCTCGCCTGCCAGCGGGCGGCTGGAAAAACCGTGGACTTGCTCACGGCCCATGGAGTGAGTGAGCCGGCGGGGATTCGGGGGGAGAGTGCGTATCTGGTCGAAACGCCGGAGGAGTACCTGGCCCACGTCGAGGAAGGATTAGGGACGAAGAACCTCGTCGCCGACGCTCTCCTGGCCCTGCATCATCCTCGTGGAACGGACGGCTATTTCAACATCGGTATCGACACCGTCGCCGCCATCGTCAACGACTTGCTCACCGTGGGGGCACTGCCGATGGTGGTCGCCATGCATGCCGCGGTGGGGAGTGCGGCGTGGTTCGAGAATGAGAAACGGGCCAGGGCCCTGGCCGATGGTTTTGCCGAAGGGTGCCGCCGGGCGGGAGCCGTCTGGGGGGGAGGCGAAACGCCGGCGCTCAAGGGGCTGGTGCAGGAAAACGCCATCATTCTCGCCGGCTCGGCAATGGGGCGGATTCGACCGAAGCACTTTCGCATCGCGGGCAACGTCAAGGCGGGGGACGCGATGGTCTTTCTCGCTTCCAGCGGTGTCCACGCCAACGGCCTCACCCTCTGCCGCGAGCTGGCCAATCGGCTGCCGCAGGGCTATCTCACTCCGCTGGAAGACGGCCGCACTTACGGCGAGACGCTGCTAGACGCTTCCGTCATCTACTCACCGTTCATCGCCGGCTGCCAGAAAACGCAACTCGACCTGCACTACGCCGTCCACATGACCGGCCACGGCTGGCGGAAACTGATGCGGCTGGCGGAACCGTTTGTTTATCGCTGCACGCATCTGGCCCGTCCTGGGCCGCCGATTTTCGACTTTATCGCCCGCTCGGCCCACCTCGACTCGCGCGAGATGTACGGCACGTTCAATATGGGGGTCGGCTTCGCGGTTTACCTCCCCGCGGAGCAGGCGCCGCAGGCGGTCGAGCTTGCCGAGCAGCTTGGTTTGCCAGCCTGGATCGGCGGCACCGTTGAAAAACACGCCTCTCGTAAGGCGGTCGTGATCGAACCGCTCGGTTTGGCCTATGAAGGGGAGACGCTGCAAATCCGCTGACCTACAATCAACTCCTGTTCCTCCCACCTCTCCCAGGAGCTACCCCATGTCCCTGCGTACCTCTCTCGTCGCTCTCCTGCTTCTATCACCAATCTCACTCGCCATTGCCGGCGATGACGATCCCACGACCCGCCAGGTCGAACTGAAAAAGGGGGACAAAGTCATCTTTTTCGGCGATTCCCTCACGAATCTCGCCGGCGAGGAGAAGCCAAAGGAGCATGTGAAAAAGGGGTACGTCAACATCGTCCGCGAGAAGCTGCAGGAGAAGCACAAGGACAAGGGGATTGAAGTCGACTGGGTCGCCACCGGCGGCCACACGGTGCCGGACCTCATCAAGCGGGTCGATAAGGACGTGATCGCCAAGAAACCGACGATCGTCGTCATTCAGATTGGCTGCAACGACGCCCGCCGGCTTCCCAAGGAGACCTTCAAATCCAGCCTGGAAGAATTGATTGACCGGCTGCAGAAAGAGGGGATCCAGGTCATCCAGTGCAGCCTGACCAGCGTCGGCGAGAAACACGACGGGACCAACAAGGACGATCCCAACCTGGAAGCCTTCGCTCAGGTGGAGCGGGAAGTCGCTGCCGCCAAGAAGGTCCCGCTCAACGACCTCCGCAAAGCGTTTGTCGGCTACTGGAAGAAGAACAACGCCGACAATAAGCCGAGCGGCATCCTGACCTACGACGGCAACCACTTCAACCAGACCGGCATGGACTTTGTCGCCGAGCAGATGCTGACGAAGTTCAAGTAGGCAGCGCCGGTTGTGTTACAGCGCGGAGAAGAAATACCGCGTGATGTGAAAAAACACCGGCGCGGCGAAACAGATGCTATCGATGCGGTCGAGGACGCCGGCATGACCTTGGACCAGGGTGCCGTAGTCAGAAACGCCGCGGTCCCGCTTCACGGCGGACATGGTCATCGTTCCCGCGAAGCCGGCGAGGGAGACGACGAGGGCGATGCAGGGGGCTTCCCACAGCGAGAACGGCGTCGCCCAGTAGAGCAGCATCGAGAGGAGCATGGAGCTCATCAGTCCGCCGATGACTCCCTCCCAGGTCTTGCTGCTGTTGATCTGCTCGGCGATGACGTGTTTTCCCAGGAGCTGCCCCCAGACATATTGAAAGACGTCATTGAGCTGCACCAGCAGCACGAAATAGAAGAGGAGACCGGCTCGGCTGCCGGCCCAGGGCTGGCCGGCGGAGGTGTGCAATTCCAGACTGAGCAGCGCTGGAGCATGGCTGAGGGCATAAACGCAAATCAAGAGGCCCGCCTGTATCTTGGCTACCCGCTCCAGAAACCGTTTGGGATCGCCGGAGATGGCGATGCGGGCCGGGATAAAGAGGGAGGCATAGACCGGGATCATCGTGGTATACAGCTCGAAGCAGAAGCTGCCGATGCCGACCAGCACATATTGCAGCGGCGTGAAGAGAAAAAAGGTCCAGAAGAGGGTGCGGTGGTCCCCCCGCCGGGTTGGCGTCATGGTGATGTATTCGCGGAGGGCCCAGAACGAGACCAGGCCGAACAGAACCACCGTGGTGGCGGTGGAAAGAAACACGAAGTCGACCAAAAAGCCGGCGATCAAGATCGCGTACATAGTCCACCAGGCGTTCACGCGGGAGCGGAACGTCTTGACCATCGCCGGGTTGAGCGTGGTGTCTGCCGAGCGGCGCAGCACTCGGCCGATGATCGAAGCCGCTGCCAGCAGCCCAAGCACGGTCCCCAGCAGGATGAACGTCCGTAGATCGAGCATTCCCCGCACTCTCGGCAGAAGGGGCGCACCGGCAGCCGCCTTGAGCCCGCCGCCGAATTGGGCCAGGAGCAGTAGCGTGGTCGCGGAAGTGGTGAAGACCTCGGTCATCAAGCTCAAATATCCTTCAGGCGGCGAACCGCGGCGCGGGCCCGATTCAAAAAATCGTGTTTGTTTTCCTTGGGCTCCAGCCAAATCGGCGGGCCGATGGTGATGCTGGATAGGAGCGGAACCGGCAGGAACTCCCCCCGCGGCAGCACGCGGTTGAGATTATCAATATAGACCGGCATCAGCTCCAGGTCGGGGCGCTTGCGACTGAGATGGTAGAGGCCGCTCTTGAATTCCTGCATTTCCTCGCCTGTGTTGCGGGTTCCCTCCGGGAAAACAATCAGCGAATACTTCGACCCCATCTCCTTGAGCATCAAGTCAATCGGGCTGTTATGGACCTTGATTTCATCCCGGTCAATGAGCAGCGCATTGAACGTCTGGGCGATGTAGCGGCGGAGCGGACCCTTGATCCAGTAATCCTTGGCCGCCACCGGGCGGGTGACTTCGCGGACCAGGCGGGGGAGGCTGGCCCAGAGAATCAGGGCGTCCAAATGGCTGGTGTGATTGGCAAAATAGATCCGCTGGCAAGAATCCGGCTGGCATTCAAACCAGCGCACGGTCGCCCCGCTGAGCAGCTTGGCCGCGAGCGACAGAACGGCAGCAGTCAGCTTCATACAAAGTAGGCCGCCACTCCGTGGCGAGCCAGCAGGAACTCCAAAGCGGGACAAGGGCCATCTTACCCTTGAGACCGCAATCCGGCGACCCGTGAAAGGAACAGCGGCTCGGCTCGAAATCGTGACCTAGGCTTGTCTGGATACGGAGACGGAACGAAGGAGAGGCCTTCGCAGCCGCGGAAAATGCCGGGGGAAGCGATTCTGCCGGCATTTCCAGTTTCTTGGCCGTAGCCACGGGCGGCCCGCCTGTGAGCTGGAAACCACGATGAGGTGCGATATGACTCAAACTCAAGCCCGCGTGCGGCTGCTGGGCGTGGAAATTGACCCGCTCCGGATGAGTGAGGCGGTGGAGCAGATTCTGGCCTGGACCCGGGATCGGTCCGGAACCTGTCGCTACGTGGTCACACCCAACGTGGACCACGTCGTCCTGCTGCGGCACCACATCGGCCTCAATGCAGCTTACAAACATGCCGATCTGATTCTGGCCGATGGAACGCCGGTCGTCTGGGCTGCCCGCTTCTTGAAACGGCCACTGCCTGAGAAAGTGCCGGGGTCGGATCTGGTCCCGGCGCTGTTTGATTCCGTACCTGCCTTTGAGCCGCGCCGCGTCTTCCTGCTCGGGGCTGGTCCCGGCGTGGCGGAGCGGGCTGCCGAGCGAATTACGGAGCGCTGGCCAGCCGTCAAAATCGCCGGCTGCTATAGCCCTCCCATAGGTTTCGAAAAAGACGCGGCGGAGAATGAGAACATCTTGACTCGCATCGCCCAGGCCGCGCCGGACATTCTGATTGTCGGCCTCGGTGCACCCAAGCAAGAACTCTGGGTCCATCAGAACCGGGCTCGCATTCAGGCCGCCGCAGCCCTGTGCGTGGGAGCCACCATCGATTTTCTCGCAGGCGAGAAGCCTCGCGCCCCGATGTGGATGCGCCAGAGCGGCCTGGAGTGGCTCCACCGCGTCTGGTCCGAACCCCGCCGGCTGGCCCTGCGTTATGCCAAGGGAGCGTGGTTCTTTCCGCAGCTCGTCGTTCGCGACTGGTGGCGCGGAGCAGCATCCGTGTAGGAGCCAGCACACTCTTTGTGCAGGCATGTCCGCTCACGGAGTTGCGTGGACTACTTTGGCGGACTCGCTTAGCGGGTTCCGGCGAGCGCGCCCGCAGCTTCGCTGAGCTTGGCGGCCATGTTGGTCTTTTCCCAACTGAACTCGGGCTCGCTCCGGCCGAAGTGACCGCCGGCAGCCGTCTTGCGGTAGATGGGGCGGCGGAGGTCGAGGTACTTGATGATGCCGCTGGGGCTGAGGGGAAACGTCTTGCGGATGAGATCGCAAATCTGCTCGTCGTCGATCTTGCCGGTGCCAAAGGTATCGACGTTGACGCTCACCGGCTCCGAGACGCCGATGGCGTAGGCGAGCTGCACTTCGCAGCGGTCGGCCAGACCCGAGGCGACGACGTTTTTGGCGACGTGCCGGGCCATGTAGGCGGCACTACGGTCGACCTTGGTCGGGTCTTTGCCGCTGAAGGCACCGCCGCCGTGCCGCCCCCAGCCGCCGTAGGTGTCGACGAT
>SXOA01000156.1 GCA_005778405.1 Planctomycetaceae bacterium | reverse complement strand
GCGCTCAGCACCGGCAGCAGGTGATAGAACTGGAAGATGAAGCCGATGTGCCGCGTCCGCCAACGGGCCAGTTGTCCCTCGGACATTTGCGAGATGCAGTCGCTCCCGACCCAGACTTCTCCTTCGCTCGGCTTGTCGAGGCCGGCAATGAGGTTGAGGAGAGTCGTCTTCCCGGAGCCGCTCGGTCCCATGAGCCCGAAGAACTCTCCTGCGGCGACGTCCAGCGTCAGTCCATTGAGCACGTCCACGCGCTCGCTGCCGCGGCGAAAGAATTTGTGCACCCCCAGTACGCGAACGATGGAATCCTTGGGCTTCATGCGCTTGGCGGAGTGGGTAGTGAGCGGTAAGTGGTGAGCGGAGGAGGTCGTTATTCGGCTTTGGCGGGAAATGCCGAGGTTTCATCGGGGATGGAGGGCGGCGTGGACTTCACCGTTGCCGGAGCCACAAGCGGCCCATTCAGAAAGACCACTTTGGCGTTCATCTCCGGCTTGAGGTAGACCCCTTCTTCATCGGCCGGGACGCTGACCTTCACCCGCACCGGGACTGCCGCTTTGGCCCGATCGGCAATCGGCATCGGGCGGGAGACATAGCCGTTATAGACCCGGTCGGGATAGGCATCTGCCCGAATGGTGCACCGCTGTCCGATACGCACAACAGCAAAGTCCCGCTCGGGAATGTTGAGCTCGACCTCCAGGTCCGAGAGATCCGCCATTTCGCACAGACTGGTGGAACCCATCTGGGCGATTGGGTTCACGTTGTTCCCTTTCTCCGCATTCTTGCGAAGAATGGTCCCTTTGATCGGGGCGACGATGCGACAGTTATCCAGCTTCCACTTGGCCTTGTCCACTTCCGCCTTGGCGATGTCCCAGTCCCCCTTGGCCGCGTCCAGTCGCTCTTGCCTGGCGGCTGTCTTCATGAGCTCATTGGCAAACTCCAGTTGCTTCCGCTTTTTGAGTGCGATCTGCATTTTGCTCTCAATCTCTTCCAACTCTTGCTTCGTCACATTACCGTTCTTGCGGAGGGAGTCCTTGCGGTCCCAGTCCTGCTGGATCTGTTTGATCTGCTCGGCGACTTCGTCAATTTGGGCCTGCGTCTGATCGACTTCGAGCTGCATGTCCCCCAAGCGCCGCTGAGCCTCTCGCCAGCGGGCTGAAGCGGCCTGCTCCGCGGCTACGGCCCGGTTCAGATCGTACTGATACTCTTTGCTCTCGATGACCGCCAGCAAATCCCCCTCGTTAAATCGCTTCCCCTCTTCAATCATCAGCTCCACAATCATGCCGCTAACTTTGGGGCTGACCAGACTCTGATGGGCGGGAATGATGTAGCCCTTGGCCTCCAGCGCGATTTCACCCTTGGGGATCGCCGATGATTTTGCACCGACCGGTGGAGTGGTGGGAATTTCGGACGCAGAAGCAGCCGGCTTTCCATCCACGGCTTTCTGCGACTCAGCAACTGGCTGGCCATTCCCCCCCCCGGACTCTATCGCCTGATACGCCAACCAGCCGCAAACGCTCAGAACCAGCCCGCCAAAACCCCAGGCGGCGACCGTGCGAAAGTAGCTCGCGCCATCGGGAATCCGCGATAACCGCAGGGAGCGGACGCGGCTTTGCAACTCGGCATTTTCAGCGCGAGGTGCCGGCGCGGGAGTGGGAGGAGAGGATGAAGTTGCTTGACTCACAAAGGGCTCGGCTCAGGGAGCGACGGAAGTGCGAGGGGCACTTCCATAGTAGGCCGTCACTCCGTGACGTGCCAGTGTGGACCCCGACCCTGGGTAGGAGCGTTTTTGCGAAACGGCTTTCGTCCGCTTCGACGTCTTTGACTAGCCGTCTCGGAGAGACGGCCTACTTTACTCCGCGGTGGGCCGAGATCGCGTCGCGTCCCGGATGGCGTCGGGATTCTGATTCAAGTCATTGAGCGTATTCACGATGCGATCCGTGCTGACGCTCAATTGGTCATTCGCGTTCAAAGGGTTGCTGCTTGGGTTGAAGAAGTCCGAAAGCTGTAGGAAGGCTGGCGACATGAGCAGGATCAGCACCGCCGGGGCGAAGCAAAACATGAGGGGAAATGTGAGCAGCACGGGAGTGCGGTTGGCCCTAAGAGTCGCGAGCTGCTTGCGGGTCGTGCGGAAGTGGTCAGCCTGATCGCGCAATGAACCAGAGATGGAGCTGCCGAGGTGGTCGCCGCGGGACAGAATTGTCGCCACTTGTCGCACTTCGGGAGTGTCCAAACGGTTGGCCCATTCGGCCAGTGCCATTCGCAAGCTGTGGACTTCCGTCTGTTTCTTCATGATTTGCAGCTCTTCCGCCAGGGCGGGATAGCTGGGGGCGATGTTCTTGCTGACGTGGTCGAGGCTGGCGACCAGGGGCATGCCGCCACCGATGCACATGCTGAGCATGTCCAGCATGTCCGAAAGGCCTTCATTAATCTGCCGCAGCCGCCGCTGTTTCGTCACCCAGACATAGAGACGGGGAATAATGGAAAGCACCATCGAGGCGATGCCGCCGGCGATCAAATACCGCCAGGTGAACTCCGGCTCCGCAACGGCCAGAATTCCCGCCACGATGAGCGGAAAGACCATGAACAGGAAGCGGAAGGCATAAACGCTGGCGCGGGCCGTCGGCGAGTACATACCCGCCTGCCGCAGCATCTGGCCGAATTCTTTCCGTTCCTTCTGCGATTCCGGGATCTGCGAAGCCAAAGCCGGAGTGAGCGCGCCGAAAGCGCCGCCATTGGCGCGAGGATCGAGCCGCTGCGATTCGGCCGGATTCTTGCGGCGGAACAGCAACCGAACAACGAGCAGGAGTACCAGCGCGCCGCAGCCGACGGCGATCCAGGTCGCGGGCTTGGTCCAGAGCTGGGGGTCGGAGAACGTTTCTTGAAGGCGGGTGATGAGGTCGTTCATGGTATTCTCGTAGCCACAGGCGGCCCGCCTGTTGGCTTCTATCTGGATAAGGCAAGCTCACAGGCGGGCCGCCTGTGGCTACGTCTAATAACTCGACTTCAAAATGCGCCACACCCACAAGCCGCCGAGGATTTGCAGGCCGACCGCACCGGCGATCAGATAGGGTCCGGTCGGATGCTCTAGGAACGGTTTGATATAGACGGGTTCCAGCCAGGCGATCAGGGCGACCGCGATGATCGAGCCCGCCACCATGCCAATGGCCGATAATCGACTGCCGGAGGTAACGGCCATGAGATGGCTGCGAACGTCCTGACGGTCGCGGGCGGCGTGGGCCATCCGCTCGGTGAGGAGCGAGAGGTTGCCACCGGCCCGGCGATGCACGACGACTGCCGTCGCGAAGATACGGAACTCGGCAATCGGGATTCGCCGCACCATGCGGTTCATGACCGACAGGGGGGAATGACCCAGTTCCAGTTGCGAATGGCCGTAGGCAAACTCGCTGCCGAGCGGGCCTTTGATTTCCTTGGAGACCAGCTCCATGGTTTCCGAAAGCGTCTGGCCGCTGCGGACGGAGTCCGCCACCGCTTGCAGGGCTTGTGGCAGCACTCGCATCATCGAGCGGACCCGCCACCAGCGAATGATCATAAACACGAGGATTGGCAGGAAAGCGCCCAGTACCATGCCGCCGGCAGCGGCGAGCAGATTTTCGGTGAAGACCAACGGGATGCCCCCGCCAACAATCGCGCCACCCATCACGATGAGGAGGGCCGTTCCCATGCTGAGCGACGTGCCACTCTCTTCCACCAGGTGAAAGAAGGCCTTATTCAGTTCTCCCTTGGGTTCTTCGGCAGCCAGTTCCAGCCTGCGGCGAGGTTCGACGCGGGGATAGAAGATGTCGCGGACCAACATGCCAACTGCCGCTAGGATGGCGGAGATGGAGGCGAAGGTCACGCCCATAATGGCTAGTTCGGAATTCATGCCCGTTCCTCCTGCATTTCAAGGGCGACAGCGGTCGTCATCGGGCCGATGGACATGTCCGGCGTGAGCTGCCGTTGGGCGAACAGGCTCTCGGGAACTTCGATCCCCAGTTGATGGAGCCGCTTCAGGAAGACCGGCTTGTTGCCGGTGGAATAAAAGTGGCCGCGGGCAATCCCCCGATCGTCGCTTCCCTTCTGCTCGAAGCCGAAAATGTCCTGAATCTTGTAATCGCCGTTTTCCAGGCTCATCACTTCGGAAACTCGCATCACGCGGCGAACGCCACCGCGGAGCCGAGCCAGGTGAATGACCAGCGTGATGGCGGAGGCAATATATTTTCGCACCACGGGCACCGGCAAGTCGAAGCCGGCCATGCTGACCATCACTTCGAGGCGGGAAAGAGCGTCATGCGTGTCGTTGGCGTGGATGGTGGTGAGCGAGCCTTCGTGGCCGGTGTTCATCGC